>JAFQMB010000177.1 GCA_017421095.1 Oscillospiraceae bacterium | reverse complement strand
TGGCTTTCGTCCTCGAAGCAGATGTCTTCACTCAACACCCCGGGACACATTCTGGCCAACACATCGGTGAGCACCAAGGCCGGCAATTCTCCACCGGTCAGCACATAGTCCCCGATACTGATCTCTTCATCCACGATCTCATCCAAAAGCCGCTGATCCACCCCTTCATAATGGCCGCAGAGGAGCATAATACACTCCTTTTCCAACAGCGAAACCGCCTTTTGCTGGGTCAAAACACTCCCTTTGGGGGAAAGATAGATCACATATGGTTTTTTGCTGCTTTTTTGGCAGATGGCCTCATAACAGCGATAGATGGGGTCGGCCTGCAGGATCATTCCTCTTCCCCCGCCATAGGGATAATCATCCACCCGACGCTGTTTATCCAGGGTGTAATCCCGGATCTGATGACAGACCACCGAAAATTTTTGTTCCCGTCTTCCCCGGCCGATGATGCTTTCGGAAAGCACCTGTTCACACATTTCGGGAAAAAGGGTTGCAATATGAATTTCAAGCATCAAACAAGCCCTCCGGCGGAGTGACAAAAATCACACCGTCTGTTTCATTGATTTCCTTCACAAAAGCCTTGACCCCGGGCAGATAAGAGAGTTTGCCCTCGCCGTCTTGGATCACATAAAGAAGTTGGGCGCCCAGATCCTGCACATCCTTTAACACCCCATATTCCTTTTGGGTGTTGGCATCCAAAACCCGAAGTCCGATGATGTCTGCAATGAAATATTCCCCCTCTTCCAGGGTGAAAGCCTCTCTCGGGGCATAGACCGTCTTCCCCCGCAGGGCATAGGCCTCTTCCGGGGTGGCGATCCCTTGGATCTGCATCAGAATGATGTTTTTATGGGGCGCGCCGCGCAACACGGAGAAGGGCTCCTTCCCTGCTTTGTCAAAATAAAGGGTTCCCTTTCGGCACAAAAGTTCCGGCTCGTCGGTATTGGGATTAACACGCACCTCGCCGCGGATCCCGTGGGCAGCCACAATTTCGCCCAAAGGCAGATAAGCCTCTTTCATTCACATCTTCCTCCATCGGTTGATTTTGCTCATTATACCACACAAAAAACAAAATTGCATCCCCGGCCAAAAAGAAAAAGACAGGTTTCCCCGTCTTTTTCGTCTGAAATATTTTTTATTCCGCCTTTTTCATCATGGAATCTGCGGCCTTTGTCAAGGCGGCCAGATCGGGTAACTCGGGATAAAGGGCTCTGTAATCCGCCCCCAAATAGCAGGCAAAGGTGGTGATATAAGCAAAGCCGGCAGACAGATCGTCCCGCACATCCTGCTCCATCACTGCCTGTTCCAATTTAAGTTTTACCGGCGGCTTTTTCCAGCCGCTCTGCAGGGAATTGTCATACCAATAATCCAGGACGGTGGCATCCTCTTTTCCGAATCTTTCCAGCAAGGCCGAAACCGGCGCCCATTGTTTTCGGTTCTTTTCGGAATCGGGGTCGGTCAACGGTTTGTCATATTCCCGATCCATGGGGGCGTATTCCAGATAAACCCCCTCTTCGGGCATCACACCCGGCAATTCCATGGTGCCATGATAGGCCAGAAAAGAAAGTTTTGCCTCCGGGTCTGCCTTTCGCAGTCCCCGCAATATGGCGTGCGTGAGAAGCAGCGACTGATCAGCAGGCGTCAGCCCCTTGCACCTTTCACAACTGCAGGCCCCCACCGCCACATCATCGGTCCAAAGATGATACCGGTGGCCGTCTGCCGGGATCTTTCCTACCAGCGCCGCTGCCCGATCTTCCAAATATGCCATCGCCGCCAAAGAAGAGGGGCAGCAGTTAAAGGCTTTCACCCGATTGCCCGTTTCATCCATCCGGAACCAATCGGGGTGGGCTTCAAACTCTTCTCTGGGCAAAAGCCAGGAAAGGGCGTGGGCCGCCGTTTCTGCCAAAATTCCCTTTTGCCGCATCTTTTCCATCAAAGACTGAAAGCCCGGCTCCTCTGTTAAATGCAAAAACCGTTCAAAAGAATCGGCGGTGTTTTCGCCCCCGGCGGGGTGAAAAGCCACCAGACCGATCCCGGCGGAAGAAGCCTCGTCGATCCAAATTTCATCCAGCTCTTCGGGATGAATATAAACACCAAAACAGGCGCACATCGGTTTTCCTCCTTTCCGAGTGAAAAGAAGCCGGCAGCAACCGGCAGAAAGCATCAAGCCTTCTCACACGGCGCTGCCGGTAAATATTGAGATATTCAGAAAGAATCAAAGATATTTGGCTTTGGTATCTTTCCAATACTTAAAGGTTTCTTCCATCCGCTGAGCCTGCTCCTTGGTCAGCTGACCCTTCAACGCTTCGGCGGCAGACACGCAGGCATCAATCTTTGCCACCTGTGCCGGAGTATACATATCTCCGATTGCCGGCGGCACCCAAAGAATGCTGTATCCTTTGCATTCCTCGCTGGCCTTGGCCAAAGCCTGATAATATTTCAGCATGGCGTCGCTGGCCTTGCCGTAAAGCTTATCGCAGGCATCCGCAAGAATCTCGTCACCGGTCAAAGAAGCATCCCACATTCCCTTGCTCATCACAAACCACAAAGGCCAACGAAGGGCAAAGGAACCGGCAGGGCCGCTGGTGTCATAGAAGACATACTTGGCACCGTATTCGCTCTTCCAGAAGTTCTGGTCGTCGATGGCCACATTGCCCTGAACCCACGGAACAAATTCCCACTGTTTGCGTTCGGCGGCGATGCAATACCATTTCCAAATGGAAACGTTCTTCACCCCGGTTTTCCGGATATAACCGGTCACATTATCTTTCCAGGGCTCGGTGAAGGTGTTGTGAGAGGTTGCATCATAACCCTTGTTGAACTTGTCGGTAAAGGTGGGGGCGGTGACGCTGGTTTCGGTGCAGAACATAATTTCCACATTGTCCCGCACTTTGGTGGAGTTCTGGGGCTTGATCAGCGTTGCATGATAACTCAGAATCTGCAGCCGCTTTTCGGGATACTTTTTGGCAACCACATCTGCCACATTGTTGGCAAAGGCGATCATCAAATCGGAATAGGTGGGATAGGCGGCGCAATCTTTACATTCACACCAGTCATAATCCCAACCGTCGTTGGCGCAGATGGGGTAGGCCACCGCCAGCGGATTACTGTCGAAATAGGCAATAATGCCTTCTCCCATCTCTTTTGCCAGTTCCTTGTTGGAATAGCAATACTGCCACCAGGTTTTGCTTGTGGTGCGAACACCGTCGATCAGGCTGAACCATTCGGGATGATCCGCAAACCGATCCTTCCCCACCAAATGAGGCAAACCGTGGCCGGTCATAAACTGATCGCCGCCCAGATACCAGCGGTCGCCGATTTCGTCGCGATAGCTGGAATAAAGGGTGTTCATACGATAAGAGAATTTGGGGGTGTGATTCACATTCAGCGCCTTCACCTGAATGTTTTTTAAACTGGGGATCACAGTCCAAAGGGGCTGCGATTCAGGAGCGAACCAACCGCATCCCAATTCTTCCAGGAACATGGTCACCGCAAACTGGGTGCCGTTATAGTTGCCGTCATCATTGCCCATCAGGACCAGATAATTCTTGTCCCGCTTCATGATCACACGTTCCACACCGGGATAGCCGGTGGGAGTTTGGATGCCCAGTTTTTTGGTATAAGCAGAAGGGCCGACCAAAATATAGTTGCCGCTGCTGCGATCGGCATCATCCAGGCCGATGGGCAGCGTGACACCGGTCATCTTCTGAATGTGATTTTGCAGGTCTGTGGCTGCTTCCAGCACCTTATCGGTGTAATTCTTGGCGATCACGATGGTGGCTTTGCCGACACCGTTTACAACCAAATTCAAAACATCGGGAGAAGAAGTGCCGCCGTTGCCGGAACCGCCGTTACCGCTGCCGGAACCCGAACCACCGTTACCGGAACCGCCGCCGTTGCCGCTGCTGACAGGTTCGCTTTTGATCTCGGAAGACGCTTCATCGCCGGAGGTGTCATCGACAACAGAACTGCTGCCGTCATCCACCACCACAGAATCCGATTCCTCTTCGCCGGAAGCGACAGAAGAATTTTCGCCGCCGCCAACAGGAACTTCTTCATAAACATAACAAGAAGCAAAGGTTACCAGCATCAAAACAGCCAAAATGCCCGCCAACAGCTTCTTCAAAAGTCCGTTTTTCATCTTATTTGCTCCTTTCAAAAAATCCGGGGCTTATGAAAAATCCGAAGGGTTTAATCCTCCGATTCTTCCAAAGGGATTGCGCCGGGAGCCACAGGCCGATTATGTTTCACCGCGCTGGCGGCAATCACACCCTTGGCCTTTTCCCAAAGTTGCTGCTGATTTTCCACCCGAGCGGATTCCTCTTTTGTCAAATGAGGTTTCAATACCGAAATGGCAGCGAAAATATCATCGATTCGGATAACGTCCTCTACCTGATAAACCAGATCCGGATCCGGCGGGTGCCAACCGATGGTTTTCGCCTCGTTATGGATCGCGATATCGGCCAGTGCCAGATAATAAGAAAGCATCAGGTCCGCGGCTCTGCCAAAGAGTTTGCGACAGGCGTCCTGCAAAATTTGAGAGCCGGTCAAATCCTTATCCCACATTCCCTTGGCATTGACATACCACAAGGGCCAACGAAGGGGGAAAGAACTGCCGTCTTCATAAAATTCGGGCAGCGGCCCCTGATCGTTATAGATATATTGCACCTTGTGTTCGCTCCAATAACGGTGGTTACGGGTGATCACATCCCCCTGCACCCAGGGAATATCCTTCCACTCGGGGCGGGCGGCGGCAATGCAATACCAATCCCAAATGGAGATCTGTTTCAGATGGGCGATCTCATTCCACTTTTCGAAATTCTTTCGCCAGGGTTCGGGATAGGTGTTTTTGCTCTGAACATAAGAATATTTCAGATGATATCCGTTATCCGGTCCCTTATCCACTGGCAGGAACATATCACATTCCTTGCAGAACATAAATTCCACATTGGGCTCCACCGGAATCTCTTCTGTGGGCGGGAAATAGGTGGGGAAATAAGCCAGGAAGGTGAGGACATGGTCGGGATATTTTTTGGCCACCAGTTTTGCAACCTTATTGGCAAACCGAATGGCGATTTCGCTGTTGGTGCCCATTTTTTTGCAGCCTTCACATTCGCACCAACCTTCATACCAACCGTCATTCAGGCCGATGGCCATCTGTTTCAAATCGGGGTCTTTATCAAACAGATCGCAGACGGTGTCTGCAAAGAGTTTAACAACCTCTTCGTTGGAATAGCAAAACTGCCACCAATCAACCCCCAAAGGATCCCGTTTGCCATCGATCATACAATACCAATCGGGGTGATCTTTGAAATATTTCTGCGGTGGATAGGTCACCTGCATCCGATGACCTGCCACCCGCTTGGCGCCGCCCAGATACCAGCGTCTGCCCACTTCGGGGAAGCGGAAAAGCACATTGTTGTTTCGGGCGATAAACTGCGGTCGCTGTTCCACATCCAGATAACCCACAGAGCAATTTTCCTTTTTGGGGACAACCTGCCACAATTCTTCCGGGCCAAACCAACCGCAACCCAGTTTCTCAAAGAGCATGGTCACGGCGAACTGCGTGCCAAAGAAAGCGCCGCTGTCATTGCCAAGCAAAACGAGGCAGCGATTGTCGCAGTTTTTCAGGTAAACAACCTCGTTTTCGGGATAACCGGACAGAGGGGCAAAGCCCTCTGCCGCGGTATATTTGGATGCACCGATCAAAACGGGGTTTTCGGGCAGAGGAGATTCATCGGTCAGAATTTTCGGCCGATCTCCACACATTTTTTCCATCAGGCCGGCAAAATCTTCTGCTGCGGCGCAAACCTTTTCGGGAGCATCGGCGCCAACCACCACAGTGCAAACAGCTCTGTTATTTTCGATCAGCGGAAATTCCCGATAGTCCGGCCGGATTTCAGGATCACGAATTCGCATAACACATTTTCCTTTTCGCGCATAAGATGTCGGTCAATTCTCGATCTCGGTTTGTTCTTCCGGATTCAGTTCTTTTCGTTGGCGTCATCCACCTTGGTCTGATAAACAGGTTTGAGTTCCGCGATGGCCTGGGAAATGCTCTTTCCTTCGGTCAAAGCGCCGAAGAGTTCGAATGCACCGCCCACAGCAGAGTCATAACTGTTGGTGCAATAGCCCTTCTGTGCCAATTGCTTATAAAGTGCCACATTGGCTTCCGGCAAGCCCTTGTTGGTTTCTGCCTGATAAGCGGCATGGCCATCCACCAGACGGTCAATCAGGATACCGGCGGCATGGGGGCAGTCAGAACCGGCCACAATAGCCCAACCGGCGGCATGGATGGGAGAAAGGCCTTCGCTGTTATCGGGACCAAAGGGCACCGGCACCACACCGTATTCAAAGTCAACCAGGCCATAGGTGGCGGCGTCGATGATGTTCTTTTCCACCCACTGGAAGTCACAAAGCATCGCGGCAGAGCCGTTATAGAAGGCACTCCACGGATCCCCTTCCCAATGCTGCCATTTAGAGGTGTACCAACCGTCCTGAATCAGTTCCAATGCGTGTTTCATAGGCTCAGATTCGATGTTCAAGGAATATTTGAACTCTTCATCCAGTTTCAAAACACTGGTGCCGTTGGCACCAAAGAGAATGTAAGGATAGTTGCAGGCAAAGCCGGCACGGTTGTCTTTTTCACTGGTCAGTTTCTTGGCGGCATCCACAAAAGTGGTCCAGTTCCAGTTTCCGTTTTCATAAAGTTCGGTGGGGGTGGTCAGACCGGCATTTTCAAAGAGATACTTGTTATAATAAACCGCGGCCACGTTGGTTTCGCTGACAGCCACATAATAATCGCCGCCATAGCAGAAAACGGAATTCATAGTGTTCAGATGCAAGTTGGGGTTTTCCAAATTCACATAATCATTCAAAGGCTGGGTGATGCCCTTGATAGCAAATTTGGGGTTGTTGTTCACACCGTCGTTGAGCACGTCCACCGGGTCGTTGGCGGAAATGGTGGCAAGCAGTTTGGTTTCCCAGGCGTCCCAACCGGCTGTAACCCATTCCACATTCAGTTCGGGATAATCTTCCGCAAACTGTTTCACAACAGGATTCTGCCAGAATTCGGCATTGGTGGATTTGGAGTTATGGCCGGGGATCAGGATGGAAAGCTTGGCACCGTTGGCCAATTCTTCTTCCAGACTGGCAGGGCCTTCGTTTCCGCCCCCCACGCAGGAAGACAGGCACAGGCACAGCATCATCACAGCCATCAGACAGGCGGCAATACTGCGAATATACTTTTTCATATGAACTTACCTCCGTTTTTTATCTCCGGCAAAGCCGGTAAAGCCGCAAAAGCAGCTTTAAGACAAATGGTTTTTGGTGTTTTATTTTTGCATCACCGCACAGAACGATTCAAATCGGAAGGAGATGCAAAGAAAAGTCCAATCAACCCACAATACCGCTGCGCTCCAGGCCTTCGGTGAAGAAGCGCTGGGCAAAGAGATAAAAGACCAGCAAGGGCAACACGGTGATCAAACAGCCGCAGGCGATGATGGGCTCCCGCAGGAAACTGAGTTCCTGGCTGCTCATCCCCGTCACCAGGCTGCTGGTAGTCAAAAGAGAGCGCAGGGTCGTCAAATTGACCGAAACCGGAAATTCGGTTTTATAGAACATGGAAGAAAGAAAATAATCGTTCCAATACCACACCAGGGAAAAGACCGCCACAGTAGCCAAAAGAGATGCGGCATTGGGAAGCATAATCCGGGCAAAGGTGGAAAGGGGGCCGCAACCATCAATCATAGCCGCTTCTTCCAACTCCACCGGCATATTACGGAAATTTTGCCGGATGATAAAGATATAAAGACCGGAGCGCACACCGGCTCCGAGAATTGCCATCAGCCAGAAAAGAATATCTTTGTTCAGCAGATTGACGGTCAATGCCCGACCGGTGAAAAGGCCGATCAAACTGCCCACGCCAAAGAAATCAAACGCATTCATACTCACATAAAGAGGAATGATATAAGACTGGGTCGGCACAATGATAGTGAAGATCAGAATGCCGAACAAAATTTTGCTGCCGCGGAAACGGAAGCGGGCGAAACCATAGCCTGCCAACAGCGAGCAGAGCAATTCCAAAATCACAGAGGGAAACACCATCGTCAGGGTTTTGGTGATGGCATTCCAATAGTCCATCACCTCAACAGCCAACTGCAAGGGCTGTAAACTCCCTTCGTGGGGAACCCACACCACCGTGGGATCATAGACATCGTTGATCGATTGAAAACCGGAGGAAAGCATAAACAACACCGGATAAAGCATCACATAGCTCATTCCGATCAAAAAAATAAAGCGAAAAAACGAAACAATACGGGAAGCCCACTTGGTCACATTTACTCGCGGCCGCCCGTTAACCAAAGTCTGTTTCATGCTTTTCACTCCTTTCCCAATTGAAAGAAAGGGCCGTCCGCTGCCCCACACAGAAAACCTGTGTGGGGCAGCATATCGACCCACTAATCGGTGATCCTCAGATCACATTTTTCTTAAAAGTCAGAAGACTTGTTTATTTAGTCTTCCTTGCGCTTGCAGCAGACCATCAGGACGGCAGCAGCAGCGATCAGAGCGCCAACACTCATGGCAACCGTGCCGGTGGCACCGCTGTCGGGGTTGGAAGCGCTTTCATCTTCGGTGGAAGAGGAGGATTCATCGTCTTCCGGAGTGGAAGAGGATTCATCGTCTTCGGGAGTGGAAGAGGACTCATCTTCCGGAGTAGAAGAGGATTCGTCTTCCGGAGTAGAAGAGGACTCATCTTCGGGAGTGGAAGAAGATTCATCTTCGTCATCGCCGAGATCCAAACCTTCTTCTTCAAACACCGGCACGCCATATTCATCGGCAGTGTGTTCGGTGGTGTCTTCAGCGGTATAAGCCTGGATATAGGCCTGACCGGTGCTCCAGCCATAGGCAAACACAGGATGGCCGCCCCACTGGAATTCACCGTGTTTATACCAACCGTTTTCCCAGAAGGTTTCGTCATCAGCGAAAGAATAAACCACTTCGCCATCTTCGTTCAGGATTTCCAGATCAGCAATGGCCACATTACCGAAACCTTCCCAAATGGCAAGATGCACATAGTCAGTCAGGGTTTCCTGGCTCTTGAAGCTGATAAGATCACCGTTGACGTCGGTCAAAGAGATCCAACCGCCGGTAGAACCCAGGTTGCGGCTGCCTTCCTTGCTGCTGATATAAGCCTTGGTGCCGGCGCCGGCAGATTCAACGAGGTTGATCTTCACCTTACCGCGGAGATAGAAGGTTCCAACCTGGAAGCCTTCGGTGTCGGGATCGGCGTCGAAAACAGCGTTGTTGGGGTTGATGTTGATGGCCACGTTGTAATCGGGGTTGCTCACAGTCTTGGTGGAAGAGATGAGCAGGTAACGGTTGGGCACATACTCTTCTTCCTTGGTGGTGCAGACGATGCTGTCAACTTCGGGATCTGCAACCTCAGAAATCCAACGGCCGGAACCGGAGTTCACACCCACATTGCCATACAGAGTGCCGTCATTGGCCATGGAATAGATGATGTTACCGTCAGCGTTCAGAATGCGCATATCAGCGATGCTGAAGCTACCGGTTGCATCGGTCATACCAAAGATAATGGTCACATCTTCGCCTTCATAATTGTCAACATCGGCGTTGTTATCAAAGGAAGGCCATTCGCCCAGTTCGGTCTTCAGCCAGACATAACCGTCGGTGTCTTCCTGAATGGTGATCATTTCCACATAACCGGTATCACCGGAGAAGCCCAGATCCAGATAAGCACCGGCAAAATCTTCCTCGGAGAGCAGTTCCAGATCAGAAACCTTCACCTTGGTATAGATGATATAAGGAGCCTTTTCATAATCGCCGTCCAGAGGCCACAGAACCTCATCGTCCCAGTTCAGAACCATACCGACCGCGGCACCGCCGCTGGCAGAGTTGATGGTGATCACACGGTTGGTTTCTTCGGGATGGGGATAAACCAGTTCAGGCCAGACATAAGGTTCGTCGACTTCGTGTGCAGGCAGAACCTTCACTTCGATGGGAGCACCGGCATAGTCCCAGACCAACCAGTTGCCGGCAGTAGAGCCGTGAGTCAACAGGTTGGCGCCATCCAACAACTGCAGATTTTCATCAGTCGCCATGGAATAGACAACTTCGCCCTCTGCATTGGTGATGGTGAAATCGGCCAAAGTCCAATATGCGTCCACATACCACAGATACATAGAGATGCGCTTATCGGCAGTCAGATTATCAACGGTACCGGTCACATGGACATATCCGTCGGTTTCATAAACGATCTGGCAACCTTCCTTCAAACCGTCCACACGGAAGCTGGCGTCGGCGTCGTGGCCTTCGTGAGCAGCCTTGCCGGGGATCTTAACCCACATATCGACAGTATAAGGACCTTCTTCTGCGAAGACATCGGCCTTCATATCGAAGTGGAGCTGAGGATTGATGTTGCCCTGGTTCACCATATAGAACCATTTTTCAGGAGTATGGGGTGCTTCGGGTTCTTCGGGAGTAGCTTCCACGAAAGTTTCCACGATGTGCTTGGTCTTACCGGCACCATAGCCCCAGCAATACCAAACGCTCTTGGTTTCACGGATGTCGTTATAAGTGCCGTCTGCCCAGAAATCGGCATCCTTCGCCATTTCATAAACAACTTCCCCGGCAGCATTCTTAATCACGATGTCGGCAAGGGAAAGTTCGCCCTTGGTATACCACAGAATGTTGTGTTTCCAACCACTGTTGTATTCGAAGGTGAAATCGATATCCTGCCAGCCATCGGTAGAAGCGTTGCCGATACTGGTGCCGAACACTTCGGCATGAGGATTCTGTGCGGCATCAATGGCATCGCCGGCCACATACTGATATTTTCCTTCCAGGGTAAAGGGACCGCCCTCTGCAAAGATGGCGCTTTCCGTTGCCAGGAAGAAGGTGGGATTGATGGAAGGCTCGGTATCATCAACCGACACAGTCATCGTGCGATCAGGAGTATAGGGTGTTTCCACGATGTGCTTGGTCTTACCGGCACCATAGCCCCAGCAATACCAAACGCTCTTGGTTTCACGGATGTCGTTATAAGTGCCGTCTGCCCAGAAATCGGCATCCTTCGCCATTTC
>JAFQMB010000176.1 GCA_017421095.1 Oscillospiraceae bacterium | reverse complement strand
GAGCATACTTCTTCATGGCATAAAGGGGGAACTCATATTCGCTTCCGTTCACCACTGCAATGGGAGAACCGGAAGCAATACTTGCCATAACCTTCTGCGTCCATTCATCATAACCGCAGGTCACAAAGTCAATTTTACGGCCATAAGTCTGTTCAAACTCGTCCATAGCCCGCACGACCGGATTTTCCTTGTTGGAACGGTCCACGCCGCTGCGCAGCACCTGGAATGTTTTGCTCTTTTCTGCTTCAATCATCTCAGCCCGGGTACCTTCGTCCACCTTGACATTGCTGTTATTATCACAAGAAGTGAAAAAAACAGCAGTGCCCAAAATAACCGTCAGACAAAGAACCGCACAGAGGACAGATTTCCAAATTCTCATCAAATTCTCCTCCTTGTTTATTTCTCGCCGATCCGTTTCGGCTGATCTTGATGATATTATTATAACACTCGCCTGTCATCTCCTCAATTCATTTTTCAGGCAATATTTATCCCGATTTGCGAATCCTTTTTCCGTTTTTACAAAAAAAGCGTTTTTTTATTTGTCCTGCCCTTCTTTTTCTCCAATATAGCAAAAAACGGAAACCATATTTATGCAATTTCACCACTTGTCTCCTGGTATGGACAGATCATCCCTCTTCTATTTTATCCCGGAAATCAATGCTCATCCCCTCTTTTTCTTTTCCCTTTGTTCTGCTATAATGATTGATATTTAATTGTAAGAAAAAAACGCAAGGAGAGATTATGATGAAAAAGGTTCGCATCACCGCCCTGCGCCGCACAACCTATCCCGACCTGATGGCGTTATATGAAAACCCTATTCCGACCCCCTGCAACATTCGGGAAGGAGACACCTTTCTCTTTTCAGGAGAAAAACCGGAAGGCTTTTGCGACAGTGCCTGGGAAACCCTCGCCCCTTTTGTGTTTTCTCTGGCAAAAGGAGAAGGTAATTTCTTTGACGGTTGGATGAAAGATCCCATGACTGCCCTCCTCTCCTGCAACGACGGTTTTCGCCCGGTCAGTTTTCTTCTTGCCGCCACAGAAGAAGATTTTTAACTTTTTTTACCCCACAGCCAGCAGAATTCTTGACAAAAAATCCCCTCTTTGATAGAATACTTGCATATTTATAAATTCAAAGGCGTTGGAGCAAAAACCAGTATCCGTCCTTCATTCCCATCAGAGAGCTGCCGGTTTGGTGCAAGGCAGTGCGGAAGATGACGGTGAATTCCTTTTGCGAGCCGAAGACTGAACGCATCCGCCATTAGGTCTCTCCGGGGGCGACCGTTATATCGCCGAATGCATCATATAATATAGGATGCACTCGTCAAGGCCTCTTTTGTGAAAAAGGGGTGAAACAGAGTGGTAACACGGTATTTGTTCACAAGGTCGTCTCTGTTCCCTGCCGTCTTTCGGTGGGAACAGAGTTTTTTGTTTTCATTCTTCCTATTCTGTTAATGGACACGGCTCGTTTTCTCAAAAAAAGACCGTGAAAATTATAAATCCAATATTTTTTGGGGGTTTTATTTATGAAAAAACTGCTTGCTATCCTCTTGACCCTGGCACTCTGTCTGGGCATCTGTTCCCTTGCCACCTCCTGCGGCGACAATTCCAAAGCCGACTTTGTGGTGGGCATCTGCCAGTTGATGAAACACGATTCCCTTGACCAGGCCACCGAAGGCTTTATGGACGCTCTGAAAGAAGCGTTGGAAGCAGAGGGTAAAACGGTGGAATTTGACACCCAGGTGGCCGGCGATGCCAACCTCTGCCCCACGGTAATCAATGTCTTCACCTCGAAAAACGTGGATCTGATTATGGCAAACGCCACCCCTGCTCTGCTGGCCGCCGCCAACGCCACCACCTCCATTCCGGTCCTTGGCACCTCGGTCACCGATTATGATTCCACCTTCTCCGGCAAAATTCCCGCCAACGTGAGCGGAACCTCCGATGCGGTTCCCTTTGCAGAACAGGCCCAGATGATGATCGACACATTGAATCTGGTTTCGGGAGATCAGGTGGGCGTTATTTATTGCAGCAATGAATCAAACTCTCTCATCCAGTATGAAGCTGTGAAAAAGCTCTTTGAAGGCAAGGGCATCAAGGTCAAGGCCTACACCTTCTCGGAAACCACCGAACTGCAGGCCATCAGCACCACCGCTGCCGCCGAATGCAAGGCCATCTACGTTCCCTCTGACAACACCGTGGCCGCCAGCGATTCCATCGTGGGCACCGCAGCCAGCCAGAAAAAGGTTCCCGTCTTCACCAGCTATGGCGGCACCATTTGCTATGCCAGTTTGGCCATCGATTATTATGAACTGGGCAAAGAAACCGGCAAAATGGCCGCACAGATTCTGCTGGGACAGGCCGAAGTTTCCGACCTGGAAGTCAAAACGCTGACCCCCACCGTGGTCTATAACAAAGACCTCTGCAGCCAGCTGGGCATCAGCGTTCCCGAAAACGAATAAACCGACAAACGAGGTTACAACATGGCTTTTTTGAACACCATTCCCGGTGCCGTTGCCCAGGGCCTCATCTGGGGTTTGATGGCCATCGGGGTCTATATCTCTTTCAAAGTGCTGGATATTGCGGATTTGACCGTTGACGGTTCCATCTGCACCGGCGCCTGCGTCTGCGCAGTGCTGATCACAAACGGCCTCCCTGCCTGGGTCAGCATTCTGATCGCCTTCTTGGCCGGAATGATTGCCGGCGCAATGACCGGCCTTCTCCACACCCTCTTCCGCATCCCCTCCATTCTGGCGGGCATCCTTTCCCAGCTGATTCTTTTCTCTGTGAATTTGAAGATCCTGGGCGGCAAATCTCTGCTGCCCATCGATCCCCGCTCCAACACCCTGATTTTGAACCAGTTGAACAACCCCATGGCCATTTTGATGGCCACCGGAATCATTGTGGCGATGATCCTGCTTTTGTGGCGCTTTTTCTATACCGAGATCGGCCTCCCCTTGAAATCCACCGGCGATAACCCGGATATGAGCCGCGCCCAGGGCATCAATGTAGAGCGCAACAAGGTGATCGGCCTTGCCATTTCCAACGGCATTGTGGCCCTTTCCGGCGGTCTTTTGGCCCAATATCAAGGCTTTGCGGATGTAAATATGGGCCGGGGCGCCATCGTCATCGGTCTGGCCGCCATCTTCATCGGCCTTTCGGTCTCTTTGCGCATCAAACCCAATTTTGTGGTGAGTTTGATCGGCGTGGTGGGCGGCGGCATCCTCTATTATCTGGTTTATTCCTTTGTCATCTTCCTGGGTCTGGATACCGACCTTCTGAAGATGCTCTCTGCCGTGATCGTTGCCCTCTTCCTGGCCATCCCCCCGCTGAAAGAACACTATTCGGCGCTCCGCAGAAGAAAAGCGGAACTCTCTGCAGCGGATCTTTCTGACGAAAAGGAGGGTGCCTGATATGCTGGAACTTCGTAAAATTTCCAAAACCTTTAACAGAGGAACCGTCAATGAAAAACAGGCGCTGAACAATCTCTCCCTCACCTTGAATGACGGAGATTTCGTCACCGTCATCGGCGGCAACGGCGCCGGAAAGAGTACCATGCTCAACGCCATCGCCGGCACCTGGCTGGTGGACAGCGGGAAAATCCTGCTGGACGGCAAAGACCTCACCTTAATGCCCGAACACAAGCGGGCCGCCTATTTGGGCCGGGTTTTCCAGGATCCCATGAAGGGCACCGCCCCGGATATGGAAATCGCCGAAAACCTTTCCATCGCCGCCCGAAGAGGCAAAAAAAGAAGATTGGTTCGCGGTCTGCCCAAGGCCGAGCGGGAAACCTATAAAGAACTGCTTCGCCAGCTGAATTTGGGATTGGAAGACCGACTCTCCGGCAAGGTGGGAACCCTCTCCGGCGGGCAAAGACAGGCTATCACCCTGCTGATGGCCTCACTCAACCAGCCCAAGCTTCTCCTTTTGGATGAACACACCGCCGCTTTGGACCCCAAAACCGCTGCCAAGGTGTTGGAAATCACCGATCGGATCGTGGCAGAAAACAATCTGACCACCCTGATGATCACCCACAATATGCGCGACGCCATCCGCCACGGAAACCGGCTGATTATGATGCACGAAGGCCGCATTGTGGTGGATATCAGCGGCGAAGAGAAAAAGAATCTCCCCATTGATCAGCTCCTGAACCTGTTTGAACAGGCCAGCGGCAGCGAATTTGCCGATGATAAAGAAATCCTTTCCAAATAATAAAAAACCGCCGGCTTAGCCGGCGGTTCTTTATAGGCGGGTATAACCCGCGAATACTGGCTGCCATTGTAATGGCATAACGATCTGACACCTGCAAAAGACTGTTACTCGCCACCCTTGAAAGGGTCTTCGTATTCTCTAAAAGTCAGTTGATCTTGAAGTTTATCTTCTTCCAACTGATTCTTTATATACTCTGCGATCTTTTTGGTGTTCTTTCCGGCTGTGTCTACATAATATCCACGACACCAAAAGCACTTGAAGCACGCATAAGGTTTATGAAATCGCATATATAATGGCGATTTGTTCAATCATAAAAATAACAAAAAGTAACCGCTGAGGAACAAACTCCTCAGCAGCTTTTCTAATTTATGTGTGTGCTGAGATATCCACTCATTTGGAGGTCAAGAATTGCCCCGCAGTAGACAAAGAAAAGGGTGCGAGAGCAACAGCGCGTTGCTTGTGATTCACACCGCGATCTATTATAATAAACTTAAAGCAAACGAAGGCGGTGAAACATATGGAAACAAAAGATATTATTCTTGAACT
>JAFQMB010000175.1 GCA_017421095.1 Oscillospiraceae bacterium | reverse complement strand
GTCGGCTTGGATAAAAAAATCCCTCGGACCGAGTCCGAGGGATTTTTGGAGCTGTTACCCGGATTTGAACCGGGGACCTCATCCTTACCAAGGATGCGCTCTACCTACTGAGCTATAACAGCATTTGGCAGGGGCAGAAGGATTCGAACCCTCGGCACGCGGTTTTGGAGACCGCTGCTCTACCACCTGAGCTATGCCCCTATCTGACCGCCTTGCGAGGAGCTCCTCTGCAAGAAGCCTTTATATTTTAGCGGATGTGGGTGCGTTTGTCAAGGGTGAGTTTTCAAAAAATGCGAAAAACTTTCGTTTTTTTTGCTGAAAAGGAGAGGTTTTTTCTTTTCTGGCAAAAAAGGCTCCCGTCTGTTTGGCCGTTCGGCTGCCCACATTCCCTTTTAGGGCAGAAAACAGCCGAAAAAAGAGAAACAGCGGCCGTCCTTTTTAGGGCAGCCGCCGATTCGGTTATCTTTTGCAAATAAAGTTCTGACGAATTCGCCCGTTTGGGAAATCAATCGTCGTCTTCTTCCTCGTCATTTTCAGGGTGAGGAATACGTTTGGCGGTCAATTTTAAAATCCGACGGTCTTCGGCTTCCAACACCTGGAAGTGGATTTCACCGTCTTCCACCTCGGGGGTTTCCCCATCCTGAGGGATTCGGCCCAGCAGGTCGATCACATAACCGCCGATGGTTTCGCAATCCACATCCTCGGGCAGATCCAGTCCGAAATGCTCAAACACCTCTTCCAGATTGGCACTTCCCTCCAAAAGATAGGTGTCGTCTCCGGTTTTGGTGATCTCTTCCTCTTCCTGGTCATATTCATCCTGAATGTTGCCCACAATGGATTCCAGAATATCTTCCATCGTGACAATACCGGCGGTGCCGCCGTATTCATCCACCACGATAGCCATCTGCAGTTTCTTTTCGGTCAGTTCATGGAAAAGTTCCTTGCAGCGGTTGGATTCGGGCACAAACAGGGCAGGACGCAGATAATTCTTCAAAGAAATGTTGCTGGTGTCTTTTTGCATCACAAGAGGCAGAAGATCCTTCACATAAATGATACCTACCACATCATCGATATCATCCTGATAAACCGGAATCCGGGAATACCCCTCGGTGGTGGCGATGTTCAAAACCTCTTCCAAACCGTCCTCCATGGAAACAAAGGAAACCTCGGTTCGGTGGGTCATAACCTCCGCCGCCGTCTTATCATCGAATTCAAAGATGTTGTTGATCATCTCACGCTGACTTTCTTCAATCACACCCTTCTCGTTGCCCACATCCACCATCATACGGATCTCTTCTTCGGTGACATTTTCCGGCTCCTGGTTGGGGTCAATCCCAAGCAGCCGCAAAACCCCGTTTGTGGTTTTGGCCAGGACAAACACAAAGGGCTTGAAGGCGTGGAAACAGAAATTCAAAACCCCAACAAAGGCGAAACTGAGCCGTTCAGGGTTGTGTTGCGCCATTCGTTTGGGCACCAGTTCCCCGAAAATCAGGGTGAAAAAGCTGAGCAGAATGGTCAGCACCACCAGCGCCAGGTTGGAAAGCAACCCCAGACTCACAAAGGGCAGGAAGGTGTGTAACCAGGCGGCAAGGGGCGGGGCAAATCTGTCTGCCGCGAAGGCGGAAGACAACAGGCCGGCCAATGTGATGCCGATCTGAATGGAAGAAAGGAACTTGCTCGGTTCCTTCACCAGTTTGCGGATGGTTTTGGCTTTTTTGTTTCCATCTTCGGCCATGGCATACAATTTGGTGTCATTCAAACTGATCACAGCCATTTCGCTTGCGGCAAAAAAGGCGTTTATCAGCGTCAGCAACACCAAAAGCACCAGGCTCCAAAGGGCCTCGGAAGTGGAAAGGGTGGTTTCTGCAACGGCTGCTGCAGGGATCATCAAGATGGGACAACTAGGCCCAGCGTCTGACATAATGTTTGGTCTCTCCTTTTTGTTCCTGCACAAATGTGTGCAGTTTTTCATTATAAAAGATATTATACCCGGCAACCCGTTTTCTGTCAAATCTTATGCGGCCTTGTGCCGATTCGGGGGAAGGATTCAGACGGGAAAATCTTGTGTGCAACATTTTGAAATCACCGAATTTGGCCGAAAACCGCCCCAAATCGCCGATTTTAGGGATTTTTCCTTTCGACCATGAAATTTCTTTCTCTATGCACCTGCCGCTTTCCTCTTTCATAGACTATGGCGACAGAAAAAAACTGAAAGGAGTTTTTGCGATGAACGAGATGGATCAGATGTTTGATAACAGAGAGGATTGCGGTTGTCCCACCTCCTGCGAGCGCAACTGTGTGCAGACCTTTTCGGTGGAACAGCCCATCAATCTGACCCCCGATGTGCGGATTGACACGCCGGTTGTGCGCTGCGGCGGTCTACCCCGAGCCAGTTGTGAATCCCTGCCCAACGGCGGCTGCACCTGGATGATTTCCCAAGAGATCAGCATCACACTGCCCATCCGCTTCGG
>JAFQMB010000174.1 GCA_017421095.1 Oscillospiraceae bacterium | reverse complement strand
TGCCACTCCTTCGAAGAAGGAGATCCTCTCCCATAGGGAGAGGCATTTTTATTTTTTTCCAACCACAAAAAGGTTCTCTCTTACGGAGAGCACCCGATAGGTTCGGGCGAGAGGGAAAAGGCATGTTTTTTTGTTTTTCTTCCTATATAATAAGCGGTCCAATCGCGCAAAGACTTTTTCTGATATCATAAAGAACAAAAGGTCCCCTTTGCACAACCCCTCTTTTCTGTCAGCTTTCGCACTTTTTCTTGACCCTCAAAAGAAACTGTGCTATAATGTGCCCGTTAGAAAAAACAGAGTAGACGATGAAGCGTCAAGTGCTGCCCGGGACGGGGAGTTGCCCGGCAGACGAAGGCTTTGTCCGCGGTTTCGTCGTCGCATCCCGCTGTCGCATAATTCGGAACCAAACGCTCCTTATTATTCGAAATTCGGGAAGAAAAGGAGTGTATTTTTATGGAAAAAAGATCGTCTGTCAAAATGTCCACCAAAAAGCTTTGCATCCTTGCCATGCTCATCGCCCTGTTTGTGGTGCTGGATTATTATGCCACCATTTTCAGCATCGGCCTTGGGGGCGGAATCAAAATCTCTTTCAGCGGTCTGCCGGTGATTTTGGCTTCTATGCTCTTTGGCCCGATCGCCGGGATGGTTGTGGGCCTTTTGGGCAGCTTCACCGGCCAGATGCTCACCTATGGCTTTGGCCCCACCACCCTGCTTTGGATTCTCCCCGCAGGGATCAGAGGTTTGAGCATGGGCCTTTTGTTTTCCGCCTTCGGCAAGAGCATCAAATTCCGTCATCTTATCATAGAAATCGTCATCTCTTCTCTGCTGGTGACGGCGGCAAACACTCTTGTAATCTATCTTGACAGCGTGATCCTCGGCTATTTCTCGATGGAAGTGGTCTTTGGCATGCTGGTTGCCCGTCTGATCAGCGCTCTGATCACTGCGGTTGTCTATTCGGCGATCGTTTTGCTTGTCTATCGACCGGTCAAAAAGCTTGTCTGATCTGTTTTGTTTCTTTGGTATCTTTTTGGAAAGGAGTGTCCGGCCTTGGCGATGTTCCGTTTGCATTTTGAAACCGAAGCCGATTGGCCGGCGCCCCGGTATCAAACACGAAAATCCCGTCTGCGGCTTTTGATTCTGGGTGGGATCTTTCTGTTTCTTGCTCTGATTGCTTTTATTTTGCGGCTCACCTCTTCTCAGGAAGAAAAACTGAAAGCGCAGTTGGATGCCCTTTATGCCGTCAGCCAAAACGTTTCGGTTTCTGCTCCCCAAAACACCGAAATCGATCAGTTTGTCACCCGCGCCTTTTCTTTTGAAGAGAGCAAACGGGGCAATCTTATTTTGGTCAACCGGGCAAATTTATATGATTTTTCTGCCGGAGCTTCCGAGGCGGTGAAGCTTTTGGATCTCACCGGGGAAGACTATTATGTCCTGGATTGGACGATCGCTATGACAGGCGAATCTGCCCACGCGCTGGAAACGGTTTTGGCCGAGGTGAAGGCCCTTGGCGGCAAGAATTTCCTTTTGGCCGACAGAGCCCTCCGTTCAAAGGAAGAGCAGATCGATGCCTATGAAACCTTTTATGACTATTCTGCCGCAGAAGCCTGTCCTCTGCCTGAGGAGAGTGTGATGACTGTCTGTGTGCCGGGTGGCTCGGATTATCACACCGGCCTTTCGGTGCATCTTTCTCTTTACGGCGGCGGCGAGGCAGACAGCGACGAACATTATGCCACCCTTCTTGACGCCATGATCAGAGGCGGCTTTATTCTGCGCTATCCCAAGGAAAAAGAAGCGGTCACCCGTGTGACTGCCAATGCCGGCCAGTTCCGGTATGTGGGAAAGCCTCACGCCGCGATTATGGCTGCCAACAACTGGTGTTTGGAAGAATATCACGACCATCTTTTGTCGCTTTCTTCCGAAAACAAGGGGTTGCTCTTTGAAAAGGACGGAAAAAAATACACCGTCTATCGCATCGCCCTTTCCGAAGAAGGGAATACCGATGTGCCTGTTCCCTCGGGGGTCAGTTATTCGGTTTCGGGGGATAATCGGGGCGGTTTGATCATCACCGTTTATCACGACCTCGTCCCGGCAGCCTAAAAACTGCCCGACGGAAAGGAAGGAGGCGTCTTTCGTGGGGAAATTTATTTATCTTTGGAATCGGGTTACCCATATGGACTATGCCGGCTGGCTGCGTGCGGCAAAGCTGGTGCATTTCCGCAGCGGCAAAAACACCCTTGTTACCCTTTTGGATATGGCCCTTTGCGGCGCCAAATACCAAGCCGGATATATGGATTATCTGGTGTTTGAATTTGAAAAACTTTCCGCCGCCCAAAGAGCCACCTATGTCACCCGTGGGGTGAACAATCAGCTGGTGAAAACCCTCAACGATCCGGCCCTCAATCATCTCTTTTCCAACAAGGCGGAAACGCTGAAAGCCTTTGCGCCTTTTGTGAAGCGGGCCTGGATTTATCTGCCCGAAACGGATGAAGAGGGGTTTCGCGAATTCTTTTTCCGCTGCAAAGAGGGTTACGGCCGCTTTGTGGCCAAGCCTTTGGATGGCAGCTGCGGCAGAGGGATTTCTTTTATTCGCTGTGATATCGTGGATGACCCCGGGCAGCTTTACTTGGATTTGAAAGAAAGAGGGCTTCTTCTTTGTGAAGAATATTTGGTTCAGCATCCGGATATGGCCGCCCTTGCCCCCAAAAGTGTCAATACCCTGCGGCTGGTAACCGTCTTTTATCAGGGAAAGGCCCATTTGGTTTTCCCCTCCATCCGCATTGGAAACGGCAAAAATGTGGATAATCTGAACGCCGGCGGGATGGCCAGCATCATCGATCCGGAAAAAGGCTGCATCTGCAAACCCTGTGCCGACAAAGACGGCAACGTCTTTGATGCCCACCCCATCACAGGGACGGTTTTTGAAAACTATCCCATCCCCTGCTGGCAGGAGGCCAAAGAATTGGTGCTCTCGCTTGCGGCGGTGGAACCCCGTGTGGGCTATGTGGGCTGGGATATTGCTATCTCGGACAAGGGTCCCGAACTGATCGAGGCCAACAACTTCCCCGGGCATGATATTTATCAGTTCCGGGTGCATCTGAATGAAGACCGTTTGGGCATCAAGCCCCGTTTTGACGCCATCTTCCGGGCATAAATATTTTCCCCTCCTGCCTTTTGGTCAGGAGGGGTTTTGTTTGCATTTGCAGAGAAAATATGATACACTATTCGGGTAGATTTGCGGCCAACGCCGTAAAAAAGGAGAGATATGATGGATCACAGCATTTTGCTGGCAAAAGAGATCGGCATTCGGGAAGAACAGGCCAAAGTGGCCATTCAGCTGTTGGACGAGGGGAACACCGTCCCCTTCATCGCCCGATACCGAAAAGAGATGACCGGCAGTTTGGATGACGAGCAGCTTCGTCGGCTTTCGGAACGTCTGACCTATCTGCGTGGGTTGGATCAGCGCAAGAGCGAGGTGCTCTCTTCTATTGAAGGGCAGGGCAAACTCACCGAAGAACTCAAAGAGGCTATCGAAAAGGCGGTCACCCTGGCCGAGGTGGAGGATCTTTATCGCCCCTATAAACCCAAAAGAAGAACCAGAGCTTCCATCGCCAAGGAAAAGGGGCTGGAGCCGCTGGCGGAAGCCATCTGGCAGCAGGATGAAAATCTGGATCCCGAAAAAGAGGCCGAAAAATATCTGAATGCCGAAAAGGGTGTGGAAACCGCGCAGGATGCCATCGCCGGCGCATTGGATATTTTGGCGGAACAGATCAGCGATGATCCGGAATATCGCAAAAAGCTCAAAACGCTGCTGCACAAAAAGGCGCTGCTCTCTTCCAAAAAAGCCGAACAGAAGGTGGAGGCGGAAAATGCCAAAGATGTGTATGCTATGTATGCCGAATATGAAGAGCCGGTTGCAAAGATGCCCGGCCATCGGATTTTGGCGGTCAACAGAGGAGAAAAAGAGGGAGTTTTGAAGGTGAGCATCACGCCGCTGGAAGAAGAAGCCCTTTTGCTTTTGAAAGAGATTTGCGTGAAAAACGAAAGTCCCTCTGCCAAGCTGATCGAGTAGACCGTTGCAGATGCCTATAATCGGCTGCTCTTCCCCTCGCTGGAAAGAGAAATCCGGGCCCAGTTGACCGAACAGGCTTCGGAGCAGGCTATGGGCGTTTTCCGCATCAATCTGCGGCAACTTTTGATGCAGCCTCCTGTGGCAGGCCATGTGACATTGGGGTTGGATCCGGCCTATCGCACCGGTTGTAAGATCGCAGTGGTGGACGAAACGGGCAAGGTCTTGGATACCACGGTGGTCTATCCCACGCCGCCCCAAAACCGCATTGAAGAGGCCAAGGCCAAACTGAAACAGCTGATCAAAAAGTATCACGTCTCCTGCATCAGCATCGGAAACGGAACCGCCTCCAGAGAGTCGGAAGATTTCGTGGCCGAAATGCTGGGCGAGATGGATATCGAGTGTGGTTATGTGGTGGTCAGCGAGGCGGGGGCCAGCGTCTATTCCGCCTCTAAACTGGCGGCACAGGAATTCCCTGATTTTGACGTCACCCAAAGAAGCGCTGTTTCCATTGCCAGAAGATTGCAGGATCCTTTGGCGGAACTGGTTAAAATTGACCCCAAGAGCATCGGGGTGGGTCAGTATCAGCACGATATGCCTCCGGCCCGCTTGGATGAGGCGCTGGGCGGCGTGGTGGAAGATTGTGTGAACGCGGTGGGGGTGGATCTCAACACCGCAAGCGCACCCCTTCTGACCCAGATTTCCGGCATCAGCAGTGCGGTGGCAAAGAACATCGTTGCTTACCGGGAAGAAAACGGGGCTTTCACCTCCAGAAAGCAGTTGAAAAAGGTTCCCAAGCTGGGGGATAAAGCCTTTGAACAGTCGGCAGGCTTTTTGCGGGTGGCCGGCGGCAAGGAACCGCTGGATAACACCGGTATCCATCCGGAAAGTTACGAGGCGGCCAAGGCGCTGTTGGAAACGGGCGGATTTACGCCGGCAGATGTGCGAAACAAGGATCTTTCTCCTTTGAACGATGTGGTGACGGGCAAAAAGGGCGAAGAACTCGCTGAAAAACTGGGCATTGGCGTGATCACCCTGCGGGATATTGCCAAGGAACTGCAAAAGCCCGCCCGCGACCCCCGTGAAGAACTTCCGCCTCCGGTGATGAAAACCCGCGCCATGAAACTGGAAGATTTGGCGGTGGGAACGGTGCTGCAGGGACCGGTGCGCAATGTGGTGGACTTCGGCGCCTTTGTGGACATCGGCGTGCACGATGACGGTCTGGTGCACATCAGTCAGATCTGCAACAAGTTCATCCGCCACCCCTCCGAGGTGCTGAAAATCGGAGATGTGGTGAAAGTGCAGGTCATCAGCGTAGATGTGGCCAAACACCGAATTGGACTCACCATGAAAAACATCAAAGAGGCCGAATAAGAAATAATGAAACGGGCAGGTGCGAGTCATCTGCCCGTTTTCTTTTTTAGAAGGAGATGCGGCATTCCACATCGAGATCAAAAGGGTAAAATATTCAGATTCCGGCAGCGGCTGTCAAAAATCTTTTGGAGAAACAAATCAAGATATAGTGCCGAAAGAGGGGTGAACCACAAGGGATGGAAGGGAAAAGAAAAAGGGAAAAAAGATCAAAAAAGTTTGAAAAAAGATGAAAAAAGGTGTTGACAAGGAAAAGGTGTTGTGGTATATTATCAAGGCTGTCGCGAGACGGCCCCGCCGAAGCCGGCGTCAAGGACGAAAAAACACAGCAAAACGAACGAAAAAAGTTCGAAAAAGTTGTGAAAAAGTGATTGACAAAGGGAAGAGGTTGTGGTAGAATGAAGATCCGCCGCGAACGAGCGGTGATCGGAACCTTGAAAATTGAACAACATGCAAACGAAAAAACCAACCCTGAAATTCATTGAGAGAGATCTTGATGAAACACAGAAAAGACCATGGGTTCTGAAAAAGAACTTATGGCAATCAAGCGAAAAAGCTTGAGTATTTCCGACAGTGATTTTGTAATGAGAAATCAGACAAAATCGTGTAGGGTCGATTAGAGCAGATCGAGAGATCTGATTTAATACCATATACGAAAGAGTTTGATCCTGGCTCAGGACGAACGCTGGC
>JAFQMB010000173.1 GCA_017421095.1 Oscillospiraceae bacterium | reverse complement strand
TCAAACTCAACCATGAATTTCAGCGGGCTTATCGGAAGGGAAAATCCCACCTGGCAAAAGAGGTGGTGGTTTATGTTTTCCGCAACCGTCGCGCCCAAAACTGCCGTTATGGCATCACCACCAGCAAGAAAATCGGTAACGCCGTCGTCCGGAACAGAGCCCGTCGGGTGATCCGGGCGGCTTGGCGCGCGCTGGAAGCGGAAATGCTTCCGGGTTATGATTTTATTTTTGTGGCCCGAGGGAAAACAGCGCATATGAAAAGCACCGAGATGCTTCGGGTGCTCAGAGGTCTGCTGGCCTCTTACAGAAGATGATGAGAAAAATTTGCCTTGCGTTGATCCGATTTTATCAAAAAAACCTTTCGCCCTTGAAAAAACACGGCAGCTGCCGTTTTTTGCCGACCTGTTCCGAATATGCCTATCTCTCCATCAGCCGTTTCGGTGTGATAAAGGGGGGCTATTTGGCAACCTGTCGGCTGCTTCGTTGTCATCCCCTCTGTCCCGGAGGGTTTGACCCTGTGCCAAAGACCTTTGCCTGGCGCAAAAAAAACAGAACATACTGAAAAAACAAAGTCTCTCTTGAGAGGGTGCGTGTGATTTATGAATTTTATTTATAGCCTGATCGGGTTCCCCCTTGGCTGGCTGATGTGGCTGTTTTATGCCATTTTCTGCTCCTGGATGAACCTGCCCGGCGGTTATGTGATTGCGCTGATCTTCTTCACACTGTTGACCAAGGTGATTCTCTTCCCCTTGCAGATCAAACAGCAAAAGAACAGCGTGAAACAAGCTTATTATCAGCCTCAGATGCAGGCGATCCAGAAAAAATATGCCAACGATCGCCAAAAGATGCAGGATGAATTGATAAACTTCCAGCAGAAGGAAGGCATTGGAATGGGTGCCGGCTGTCTGCCCATGCTGATGCAGTTTTTGGTGCTTTTCGGGGTGATCGACGTGGTTTATCGTCCTTTGACCCATATTCTGCATCTGGATTATTTCTGGCAAAACAATTCCATCGTTGACCAGGTGATCAGCATTGCCAATCAGGCCAACGGCGGCGAAGCCTTCTTCCGTCAGGGATATTATGACCAGCTGGATATCATCAGCAAGGTGCAGGAATATCTCGCCAATCCCGGCGGTGCTTCTGCCCCCATGCAGGCGGTTGCAAGCTTTTTGAAGGAACAGGGCGTTTTGGACCAGATCGGCTCCTTTGGTGACAGCATGAATTTCCTGGGGCTGAACATGGGTCTTGTGCCCTTTGATTTCAGCAGCGGTGCCGAATTTGTTTGGTGCTGGGAACTGCTGGTGCCGGTGCTTGCCGGTGCGGCCGCCCTTTTCAGCAGCATTATGACCCAAAAACTCAACCCGGTTTCTGCCCAGGCGGAAAATCAGCAGGGTGGCGGTTGCATGAAGGGGATGCTTTACGGGATGCCCCTGATCTCCTTCTTCTTTGCTTTGACCGTTCCCGCCGGTGTTGGTGTTTACTGGGTGATTTCCAACCTGACCAGCCTGCTTTCCACCCTTGTGGTGCGTAAAATCCACAATCCGGAAACCTATAAAAAGCAGTTGGAAGAGGAACAGGCCGCCAGAAAGGCTGCCGAGCGCAAAAAGAACACCATCGTGGTGGAAAAAACCGTGACCGATTCCTCCGGCAAACAGACCCAGGAGAGTGAAGAGGTTGTGCTTTCCCGCAAAGAGGCAGAACGCCGTGCCATTGCCGCCGCCCGCAAGAGAATGGCGGAAAAATACGGCGACGAACTGCCGGCGGAGGATGCCGAATAACCAAGGATCATAACCTGCGAAAAGCAGGATTCCAAAAGATGAAGGAAGGAATCAAGTGTGGCGATTTTGAAAGAGATCACCGTCACTGCCAAAAGTGTTCAGGAGGCTTTTGAACAGGGCAAACTGGAACTTGGCGTGACCGAAACCGATGATGTTCAGTTTGAGATCATTCAGCAGGAGGCAAAGAAGCTCTTCCGTTCGGTGCCTGCCATTGTGCGGGTGTATGTGGAAGGGGAGGATCCGGCCCCTGTGAAGGAAGAAAAGAAGCCGGCAGTCAAAAAAGAAACCAAGCCCGCTGCTCCCAAAAAGGAAAAGAAGGTCGAAAAGCCCGCTCCCAAACAGGAGGAAGCGGCTCCCATCGCCGAGGAGATCTGTGAAGAAGAGGCAGCATCCGCCAAGGAACCGTTGATTGCGGTGAGCGAAGAAGACTATCTTCCCCAGGTGAAGAATGCCGTTTCTCTTCTGACCAAGATTTTGAAGGAAATGGATCTGGAAGGCTTGACCTTTGAAGTTTCTCAAAACGAGAAGGAAGCCCAGATCAGCATCAGCGGTGAAAATGCCTCTTATCTGATTGGCCGCAGAGGCGAAACCATGAGCGCTTTGCAGTATTTGGTGAGCTTGGCGGTCAACCGCAAGAAGGATGAATATTTCCGCGTGATGCTCAATGTGGAAAATTACAGAGAAAAGCGGGAAAGCACCCTTACCGCCCTGGCCCTTCGGATGGCCAAGAACGCGGTGAGAACCGGCCGCAGCACCACCCTGGAGCCCATGAATCCTTATGAACGCCGGATCATCCATTCCACCGTTCAGAAGGTGGAAGGGGCAATCAGTTCCTCGGTTGGGGAAGAACCTGCCCGTCGCGTGGTCATTCGTTCTGTTTCGGGCAAGCCCTCTTCCGGGAAGGGCGGCCACGGCAGAAGAGATGACAGAAGAGGCAAGGGCGGTCACGGCAGAAGAGACGATCGTCCCCGCAAGAGCACCTATGTGGCCCCCACCGATGAAAACGGTCAGAAGCGGGAGCCCAAGAGCGACGTGGATTTCGGCAGCCTTTACGGCAAAATCGAACTTTGATCGCGAAATATGAGGCACAAGGCGGATGGAGGGGAATCCTTCATCCGCTTTTTTCGTGAAAGAGATGGAAAAGAGAACTCCGATGGGTTTCTTTGGGCTTTTTTGTTTTTCTTGCCCGATCTTTTCTGCCTGATAAAAAAAGAGACCAAAAGAAGGGAGACGAGAAGAAATGCAGCCATTTGATCCGGAACAGACCATCGCCGCATTGGCAACCCCGCCGGGAAACGGTGCCCTTGGTGTGATTCGCATTTCGGGAAAAGATTCCTTTCGTGTGGGCCAAAAACTGTTTAAAGGCAAAAAGAGCCTGACAGAGATGACAGGCTATGAAGCCGCCTATGGCCATCTTTACACCTTGGAAGGCAAAAAACTGGACGAGGTGGTGGCCTTAAAATTCGTTGCTCCCAAAAGTTATACCGGGGAAGACAGTCTGGAATTTTATTGTCACGGCGGCAGCGCGGTGATTTCTTCGGTGTTGACCGAATGTTATAAAGCCGGGGCAAGACCGGCCTCTGCCGGGGAATTCACCCGTCGGGCCTTGATGAACGGCAAACTTTCTCTCACCCAGGCGGAAGGGATCGCGGCATTGGTTTCGGCCGAAAACCGACAGGCGGCGGATCTGGCGCTGGCCCAAAGAGAGGGTCGTCTTTCCAAAGAGTTGGAAGAAATTTGCGATCTGTTGACCGATTTGAAAGCCCATCTGGCTGCCTTGATCGACTTTCCGGAAGAGGATGTGCCCATGATGGACTGCGATGCCATGGCAGAGCGTCTTCTGCCGCTTCAAAACCGGCTTCGGGCGTTGCTTGATACCTATGACAGCGGTCAGATGATCCGTTACGGCATCAAAACCGCCCTCCTCGGCCCCCCCAACGCCGGGAAATCTTCTTTGATGAACCGACTCTGTGGCGAGAAAAAGAGCATTGTGACCCCCATTCCCGGAACAACCCGGGATCTGGTGGAAGCACACATCCGATTGGATGATCTGCAGTTGCAGCTTTTTGATACTGCCGGTCTCACCGAAACCGACGATCCGGTGGAGGCGATGGGCGTTTCTCTTGCTTTGGAAAAATTGCAGCAGGCCCAGTTGATCCTTTTGGTTTTGGAAGCAGGGGGCGAACTTTTGCCGGAAAAATGGCTCTCTTTGGCAGAGCAAAAACCCACCCTTCTTTTGTGGAACAAAACCGATGCTTCTTCGGCAGAAATTCCAAAAGAACTGGCCAATCGGTTCCCTTTGCAGCAAAAGATCAGCGCATTGACCGGCGAGGGGATGAGCGAACTTTCTTTGCGCATCAAAGAGGCGGTGAAACTCCATAACCTTTCTTCCGCCCAGGCTGTGCTGCTCAACGACCGTCAGCGGGACGGTGCCTATCGGGCTTTGACTGCGGTGGAGGAAACACACACCCTTCTTTCTGAAACGGGAAACTTCGATCTGGCCGGTGTGATGCTGGATGCGGCCTTGGAAGAACTCTATGCCCTTTCGGGAAAGAGAGCCGATGATGCGGTGATCGATCGGGTGTTTGAAACCTTTTGTGTGGGAAAATAACCGCATTTTTGTATAATAGAAAATAAATAATACAATTAGTATAGAAAAGGAGGGTGTGAGATGCCGTCAGTGAGAATGGAAGACTATGATGTGATTGTGATCGGCGGTGGACACGCCGGCATTGAGGCGGCCCTTGCCTCTGCCAGATTGGGTGTGAAAACCGGATTGTTCACCCTCTCGTTGGATGATATCGGCAATATGCCCTGCAACCCCTCCATCGGTGGAACAGCCAAAGGCCATCTGGTGCGGGAGATTGACGCCCTTGGGGGCGAGATGGGCCGTGCGGCGGATGCCAACACCATTCAAAGCCGAATGCTCAACAAGGGAAAGGGGCCGGCGGTCTATTCCCTGCGGGCGCAGATTGATCGGGCGACCTATCATCTTCATATGAAGCAGGTGTTGGAAAAACAAAAGAATCTGACGGTCAAACAGGCAGAAGTGAAAAAACTGCTCTTTTGCGAAAGAGAAGGAAAGAAGGCAGTTTGCGCCATTGAAACCCATCTCGGGGGCGTTTATGGCTGCCGCGCAGTTGTGATTGCAACAGGAACCTATCTGGCCGGAAGAATTTTTGTGGGTGAGGCCTCTTATGCCGGCGGACCCGACGGTTCTCTTGCGGCCTTGGGGCTGACCGAAAGTTTAATCGAAGCAGGAATTCCCATTCGCCGTTTTAAAACCGGAACCCCTGCCAGAGCCTATGCCGACAGCATTGATTACAGCCGTTTGGAAAAGCAGATCCCCGATGAAGAGCCGGAACCCTTTTCGCTTTTGTTCCCCAGCATTCCGGAAAACAAAATGGATTGCTATATTGCCTATACCAATTCCCAAACCCACAAGGTGATTCAGGAAAATCTCCACCGCAGTCCTCTTTACGGCGGACAGATCGTTGGCATCGGGCCCCGATATTGCCCTTCCATTGAAGATAAGGTGGTGCGCTTCCCCGAAAAAGAACGGCATCAGGTGTTTGTGGAGCCCATGGGAGAGAGAACCGAAGAGGTTTATTTGCAGGGGCTTTCTTCCTCTTTGCCCATTGATGTGCAGGAAAAATTGCTGCGCACCATCGAAGGGTTTGAAGAGATTCGGCTGACCCGACACGCCTATGCCATTGAATACGATTGCTGTGATCCCCTCTCTTTGGCGCCTACTTTGGAAAGCCTTTGCTGCGAGGGTCTTTACGGCGCCGGTCAGTTCAATGGCACCAGCGGATATGAAGAGGCGGCGGCCCAGGGGCTTGTGGCCGGAATCAATGCCGCCAAAAAGGTTCAGGGAAAAGAGCAGGTGACCTTCCCCCGATCGGAAAGTTACATCGGCACGCTGATTGACGATCTGGTGACCAAAGGGGTGCAGGATCCTTATCGGATGATGACCAGCCGAAGCGAATACCGCCTGCTTCTCCGTCAGGACAATGCGGATCTGCGGCTCACCGAAAAGGGCTATCAGATCGGTCTTGTCAGCGAAGAAAGTTATCAAGCCTTTTTGCAGCGCAAGGCAGCGATCGAAGAAACGGTGCGCCTGTTGCAGACCACCGGCCTTGGCCCCACAGCGGAACTCAATGGGATGTTGGAAGAAAAGGGAACCGCCCCGGTGAAAAACGGCGCCACCTTGGCAGACCTTCTTCGCCGACCCCAAATTGTTTTGGCAGATCTTTTGCCCTTTGCTCCTTTCTTGGAAGAGAAGGAAAAGCGTGTGGTCGCCGAAGCAGAGATCATAGTAAAATATGATGGCTATATTCAGCATCAGCTGGCGGCGGTGGAACGGGCAAAAAAGATGGAAGCCAGAGTGATCCCCAAAAAATTTGATTATAACAAAATAAAAGGCTTGCGATTGGAAGCCATCGAAAAGCTGAGCAAAATCCGCCCGGAAAATGTGGGGCGTGCCGCAAGAATCAGCGGCGTTTCCCCTGCGGATATTGCGGTTTTGCTTCTTGCTTTGGAAAAACGGGAGGGGGAGAACGAATGACCGCCTTTGATCACGCCTTGTTGCAAGGGGAGTTGAACAGGTTGGGTCTGCCGGCTTTGTCGGAAGAAAAAATGGCGCAGCTGGAAAATTATGCCGAGTTTCTTGTCTCCTTCAACAGCCACACCAATCTCACCGCCATCACCGACCCCGAGGGTATCGCTCTTTTGCATTTTGCCGATTCCTTGAGTCTTTTCCTTTCAGGGCATCCTGCGGGAGGAGAGAAAATCTGTGATGTGGGCAGCGGCGCCGGATTCCCTATGATCCCCGTGTTGATCGCCCGCCCCGATCTTTCGGTCACTATGATGGACAGCACCGAAAAGAAGGTGCGCTTTTTGAACGAAGCCCTTTCCCGTGTGGGCCTTTCGGAAGCAGGGCATGCTGTCTCCTGCCGGGCAGAGGTGGCAGGAAAGGATCCCTCCTTTCGGGAGCAGTTTGATCTGGTCACCGCCAGAGCCGTTTCCCGTTTGAACAAACTGGCCGAACTCTGTCTTCCCCTGGTGCAAGTTGGCGGTTATTTTGTGGCTATGAAGGGCAAGGATGGGGAAGAGGAAGCCAAGGAAGCCGCAAAAGGAATTTCTCTTTTGGGCGGAGAGATCTGTGAGATCAAATCTTTTTCCCTGGCAAACGGAGAGAAAAGAACGCTGGTAATCATCAAAAAGCATCGACCCACTCCGGCAAAATACCCCAGAGCCTACAAACAGATTGCAGCAACCCCTCTTTCCTGACAATTTTTTTGTCGGCTGCCGTCTTTTTCTGCGATGGAAAAGATTTGTCGGCAGGCATAAAATCTGTTACCATAGAACCGGACAAAAGGCTGTCCGGTTCTTTTTTTGCAATATGTTTCACGTGAAACAAACGGAGGGGTGTTATGGAACAGGCGAAGTTGAAATATCTTTCGGTGCAGGATATTCTGCCCAATCCCAATCAACCGCGAAAGGTGTTTGAAGAGTCGGCGCTGAGGACATTGGCAACCTCCTTGAAAGAGAGTGGACTGCTGCAGCCTTTAAGCGTCCGGAAAAGGCGCGGGGGCGGCTATGAACTGATTGCCGGTGAACGGCGGTTTCGGGCGGCGGTGCTGGCAGGGTTTCAAAAACTCCCCTGTCTGGTGTTGGAAAAGGATGAATCGGAATCGGCGGTGTTGGCTTTGGTTGAGAACATTCAAAGGGCGGATTTGGGGTTCTTCGAAGAGGCGGCGGCCATCAAAAAGTTGCTGGACGGGGGAGGTTTCACCCAAAGCAGCCTGGCGGCAAAACTGGGGAAAGCCCCCTGCACTTTGGCGAACAAGCTGCGGCTTTTACAGCTGACAGAAGAGGAACAGCAGGTGATCACCGACCATCATCTGACCGAACGGCACGCAAGAGCCTTCCTTTCGCTGCCGGTGGGCGAAGAACGGCTGCATTTAATTCGGGAGGCGGCCAAAAAGGGGTTGAATGTGGCGCAGACCGAGGATTGGATCCGCCGACAGGCAGAGAAGAAAGAAGAGGAAAAACCCCGTCGGATTCTTTTGATCCGGGATGTGCGGATCTTTGCAAATACCATCAAACAGGCGGTGGCAACCATGCAGCTGGCCGGCATCCCGGCGGATTGCCTCACCAAAAACACCGAAGATTTTTTGGAATATACCATTCGGATTCCTTTGCGCAAAAAGGAAGAAACCGCAGGATAAACAAGCCTTCTCTTGGGGCCGGGTGTGACGGGAAACCGTCCACCCGGTTTTTTGCGTGGGAATTTTCTTTTTCCTCGCTGCGGGATATCATCTCCGGTATTTGCGTCCTCTCGCCCTCTTGCTTGCTCCGGTCGAGCCTGTTTGCCCTCTCAACCGCTGTCGCGGGAGTTCTCCTATCGAGAGAGCCTTTATCTCCCTCCGTCACGCGAAGCGTGCAACTCCTTCGAAGAAGGAGGTTTTGACTTTCTGACCCCGGAAAAGGCTCCCATCGGAGAGAGCAATCGTCGGGGGAGGGAGCAAGAATGCGAGCGAACTTTTATGTTTCACGTGAAACAATTTCGGGGGAAGGGGAGAGAAATTTGCGCCAAACTCGTTTTTTTCGTTGCAATCGGGGTGGAATGTGGTATAATAAAAATCAATCAGAAGAAAAGGGGGAGGCAGATGGGCAAGATCATTGCCATTGCCAATCAGAAGGGCGGCGTGGGAAAAACCACCACGGCGGTCAATCTGGCGGCAGGATTGGGGATGAAAAACAAAAAGGTGCTTCTGGTGGACAGCGACCCCCAGGGAAACAGCACCGGAAATATGGGAATCTCCAAGCGGGATTTGCAGGGCAGCACCTATGAACTATTGATGGGCAGCTGTAGCGCCAAAGAAGCCATCCGTCAGACCAAATTCAAAAACATTTGGGTGATCCCTTCCGGAATGAATATGGCGGCGGCCACCTTTGAACTGAGCGAACGGGAAGACCGGCTTTATGCGCTGAAAAAGGCCCTTTCCCCGGTGGTGGCGCAGTTTGATTTCATTTTGATCGACTGTCCGCCCGAGTTGGGGCTGATTACCTTAAATGTGCTCACCGCCAGCCACACGGTGCTGATCCCCATGCAATCGGAATATTTTGCCCTGGAGGGCCTCAGCCAGTTGGTGGCCACCATCCGAAAGGTGAAAGGGGGCTCCAACCCGAATCTGGAGATTGAAGGGGTGCTCTTTACCATGTTTGACGCCCGGTTGAATTTGACCATGCAGGTGGCAAACGAGGTGAAAAAACACTTTCCCCGAAAGGTTTATAAAACCGCCATTCCCCGAAATGTGCGCTTGAGCGAAGCCCCCAGTTACGGGTTGCCTGTTTTGTATTATGACCCTTCCAGCAAGGGCGCCAAGGCATATACGGAGTTTACAGAAGAATTTTTGAAAAATAACCGCTGAAAGGAGCGTTTTTATGGCAGGAAAAAAGGGCGGCCTCGGCCGCGGCCTGGATGCATTGTTTGAAGATAACATCGCCCCTGTTTCAGAGGAAGGTGCGCCGACCATGGTGCGGATCACCCAGGTGGAGCCCAACAAGGATCAGCCCAGAAAGGTTTTTGATCGGGCGGCGATGGAAGAGTTGGCCGACTCCATCAAGGAACACGGTCTGCTGCAGCCCATTTTGGTAACCCCCACAGAAAACGGGCAGTATCAGATTGTGGCCGGGGAACGTCGTTGGCGGGCCAGCCGTATGGCCGGGTTGGAAAAGGTTCCGGTGCTGATTCGGGAACTTAGCAAAAAACAGGTGATGGAGATCGCCCTCATCGAAAACCTGCAGCGAGAAAACCTGAATCCCATGGAAGAGGCAATGGGATATGAGCAGCTGATGCAGGAGTTTGGGATGACCCAGGAGGAGGCCGCTTCCCGGGTGGGGAAAAGCCGTCCTGCGGTGGCAAATGCGTTGCGGCTGTTGCAGTTGGGGGAAGAGATTCGAAAGATGGTTTCTTCCGGCAGTCTTTCGGCGGGGCACGCCAGAGCGCTTCTTTCGGTGAAAGAGGAAGCAAAGCGGCTTGCTTTGGCCAAAGAGATTGTGGAAAAGGATTGGAGCGTGCGGGAAACCGAGCGCAAGGCAAAGGAAGCAAACGAAGAAAAGAAGCCGGCCAAACAAAAGGAATCCCTTTTGGGAGGCTTTGCCAAAGAGGCGGCCCTGGCCCTTTCGGAAAAGATGGGCAGACAGATCAGTGTCAAGGCCGGGAAGGGCAAAAGCGGCGTGTTGCTGATCCCTTATTTCGACGAGGAAGATCTGGCGGCGCTGGCAAAGAAATTGGATGACGGAGAATAATTTTTCATAATAAAAAATAAAGGAGAACAGAAATGCTGGACATCAAACTCTTCCGGACCGAGCCGGAGAAGATCAAAGAAAACATTCGAAAAAAGTTTCAGGATGAAAAACTGCCCCTGGTGGACGAGGTTGTGGCGCTGGATGCCGAGTTTCGCGCTTTGAAGGCCAGAGGGGATGAACTGCGGGCCAACCGCAACAAGGTGAGCAAGGAGATTGGCGGCCTGATGGCCAAAGGTCTGCGGGAAGAGGCCGAAGCCACCAAGAAAAAGGTTACCGAGATGGCCGCAGAACTGCAGCAGTGTGAAGAACGCTGTGCGGTTTTGGAAGAGGAGATCAAAAACCGGATGATGGTCATCCCCAACCTGATTTCCGATCTTGTGCCCATCGGCAAGGATGACAGCGAGAATGTGGAAAAGGCCCGCTTCGGCGATCCCTTTGTGCCGGAATTTGAGATTCCTTATCATGTGGATATTATGGAGAATCTGAACGGCATTGATCTGGATTCCGCCCGCCGTACCAGCGGAAACGGTTTTTATTATCTCAAGGGGGATATTGCCCGTCTGCATTCCTCCATCCTTTCCTATGCCCGTGATTTCATGATCGGTCGGGGCTTCACCTATTATATCCCGCCTTTTATGATCCGCAGCGATGTGGTCAAGGGCGTGATGAGCTTTGCCGAGATGGAAAACATGATGTATAAGATCGAAGGGGAAGACCTTTATCTCATCGGCACCAGCGAACATTCCATGATCGGTCGTTTCATCGGCACCATTCTGGAAGAAAACGAACTGCCCCAGGCTTTGACCAGCTATTCTCCCTGCTTCCGGAAAGAGGTGGGCGCTCACGGCATCGAAGAACGGGGTGTCTATCGCATCCATCAGTTTGAAAAGCAGGAGATGGTGGTGGTCTGCAAACCCGAAGAGAGCGACGCCTGGTATGAAAAACTCTGGCAGAACACGGTGGACTTCTTCCGCACCCTGGATATTCCGGTTCGCACCCTGGAATGCTGCTCGGGCGATTTGGCAGATTTGAAGGTGATGAGTCTGGATGTGGAGGCCTGGTCTCCCAGACAGAAGAAATATTTCGAGGTGGGCAGCTGTTCCAACCTGGGAGATGCACAGGCCAGAAGACTGGGCATCCGGGTGCGTCCTGCAGAGGGCGGAAGCAACTATTTCCCCCACACCCTCAACAACACGGTGGTGGCCCCCCC
>JAFQMB010000172.1 GCA_017421095.1 Oscillospiraceae bacterium | reverse complement strand
TTTATCACCTGCCGGGCATCTGTCTGGCGGACCTGCCGGGCTATGGTTATGCCAAGGTGAACCAAAGCGAAAAGCGCCGTTGGGCCGAACTGATGGAAGGATTTTTTGCCGATGACCGTCGGGATATTGTGCTTGTTTTGCAGCTTTTGGATATCCGACACAGCCCCACGGCAGACGATCTGAATATGATCGACTTTTTGATCGACCAGGAATTGCCCTTTTTGGTGGTGTTGACCAAATCGGATAAACTTTCCGAAAGCCGGGTGAAAGAGCGTTTGGAAGCCTTTCGCAGGGAACTGCCCTGCGGCGAGGATCTGACCCTTTTGCCCTTCTCTTCCGAAACGGGAAGAGGCTGTGAGGAATTACGAGAGATCCTGTTGGAGGTTACCACCCCGGAAGAGGACGAATAAACCAAAGCGGAACAAAAGAATCGAGGATGGATATGAATTATCAGACAGAACACGATTGTCTTTGCTGGGGTGGTGTGAACACCCGCAAACTGGCCGAAGAATATGGCACCCCTCTTTATGTGATGGATGAGATGATGATCCGTCAGGCAGCTGCCGATCACACCGAAGCCATTAAAAATTATTTTGGCGGCAACGGTCGGGCGGTTTTTGCCTCCAAAGCCTTCTGCTGCAAAGAAATCTACCGTCTTTTGAAGGAAGAAGAATTTGGTGCCGATGTGGTTTCCGGCGGTGAATTATACACCGCTGTGGCCGCAGGAATGGATGCTGCCAAATTGGTTTTCCATGGCAACAACAAAACCAAAGAAGAACTTTCCATGGCCATTCGCTACGGTGTCGGTCTGATTGTGGTGGATAATTTTTATGAGTTGGAAAGATTAAACCGTCTGGCCGGGGAAGAAGGGGTAACCCAGCAGATTCTTTTGCGCATCAAACCCGGTGTGGAGGCTCATACCCACGCCTTTATTCAAACCGGGCAGATTGATTCCAAATTCGGTCTGGCGTTGGAAACCGGCGAGGCGATGGAAGCGGTGAAAGCGGCTTTGGCCGCCTCTAATCTGGATTTGCAAGGGGTCCATTGTCACATCGGATCGCAGATTTTTGATACCGAGCCCTTTGGCCTGGCTGCCAAGGTGATGGTGGAATTTATGTCGGATGTGCGGGAGGAAACGGGGGAGACCCTGCCCATTTTGAATCTGGGCGGCGGCTTTGGCATCTCTTATCTTCCCACCGACGATCCCAAGCCGGTGGCGGAATATTATGCCACCATCCGCAAGGCCATGGAAGAAAGCTGCAACGAAGTTGCCTTCCCGATGCCCTTTTTGATGACCGAGCCGGGCAGAAGCATTGTGGGCCCTGCCGGAATCACCCTTTATACCATTGGCAACGTGAAAGAAATCCCCGGTGTTCGCACCTATGTTTCGGTGGACGGCGGAATGACCGACAATCCCAGATATGCCCTTTATCAGGCGGATTACACTGCAACGGTGGCCAATCGGATGAAAAAGGCCAAGACCGAAAAGGTCACCATTGCCGGAAAGTGCTGTGAAAGCGGCGATCTCTTGCAGGAGCATATGGATCTGCAGCCCTGCACCCCCGGGGACCTGCTGGCGGTATTTGCCACCGGTGCCTATAACTATTCCATGTCCAGCAACTATAACCGCATTCCCAGACCGGCGGTGGTCTTTTGCAAAGAGGGCAAAAGCCGTGTGGTGGTGGAACGGGAAACTTACGGCGATCTGATGCGCAACGATTATTAAATGAAAAGCCTTTCTTTTTCGATGTAAAGAGAAAGGCTTTTTTATATCATTCTCGGCTCTTGACAGAGCAAATATTTTTCGCTATCATCAAGAAAGAAATTTCCGACAGGAGAAATGCGGGATGAAAAACAAACGCTGTCTGCTGCAAAACAGCGAGGGAAAACGGTATACCTGTGTAATTTCCACAGAAAAAGACAACAGCGAGCAATGGAAAGAGGTTTTTTCCATTCAAAGTGGTTATGGTTTTACGGTGGATTGTTATGCAGATCGCGTTGAGATCGTTGATTACTTTCACGGCGAGATCCGGGCTTCTTTTCGAATCCTGTCTGCGGAAGAGACCAATGAAGCGGTTAGTTTACTGTTGACACCGGTCAAATGAGTTTGTGTGAAAATGAAATTATAAGGAGAGAGGCAAAATGCTGACATTGGAAAGAGCGAAGGAATTGCTTGCAAAAACAACAAGCGAGGAACATCTGTTTCTGCACGCCAAAAATGTGATGGCTGCCATGGGCGGTTTGGCAAAACATTTTGGAGCGGACGAACAGCATTGGATGGCGATCGGCTATCTGCACGACTATGATTATGAGCAGCATCCGGAGGAACATCTGCAGTATACCGAGCAGCCGTTGAAAGAGGCCGGGCTTACCGATGAGGAGGTCAGAGCCATCTTGTCCCACGGATACGGCATTTGCAGCGATGTGGAGCCTGTCACCGACCTGGAAAAATCGCTGTTTACCGTTGATGAGCTGACCGGCATTATTCAGGCCGCCGCCAGAATGCGTCCTGCCGGAATTACCGATATGGAACTTTCCAGTTTTATGAAAAAGTTCAAGGATAAAAAGTTTGCCGCCAAGTGTGACCGCGAGTTGATCAAAAAAGGCTGCGATATGCTGGGGATGGAAGTCAGAGATGTGGCTGCCATTTGTATTGATGCCATGAAAGCGTTTGCTGAAGAACTGCACCTTGGCCCCAAGGCATAAAACAGCAGGAAAGACCCCCAACGACCCCCCACACTTGTCGTAGACAAATGTGGGTTCTTTTTTGTGAAAGAGCGACTAAAAGGAGCAGAAATGGGGGTAAGAACGATCAAAAGTAGTGTGGATTACCATTCTCGATCCAGACGAAGATCATTCCAAAAGAAAGTTGCTTCCGTTTCCGGCAAGTGCAGTTGGCATTCCCTATAATAAGGCTTTTTCTTAGAATGAATTACA
>JAFQMB010000171.1 GCA_017421095.1 Oscillospiraceae bacterium | reverse complement strand
GCAATCAAAAACGCTGCGGATCCGAGAATCCATGTGTTTCTTGCCACCAGCCCCGTCCATATGGAATACAAACTGAAAATGACCCCTGATCAGGTGGCGGAGCGCACCGCAAAGATGGTGGCATATGCCGCAAAGAAATGTTCCAACATTGAATTTTCCGCCGAGGATGCCACCAGAAGCGAACTGCCTTTTCTGGCAAGAATTGTCCAGATTGCCATTGAAAACGGCGCCAAGGTAATCAATGTGCCTGATACGGTGGGCTATACCACCCCCGAGGAGATGGCCTATCGCATCGAGTATCTGATGAAACATGTGCCGGATGCCGATAAGGCGATTTTCAGTGTCCATTGTCATAACGATTTGGGAATGGCGTTGGCCAACACCCTGGCAGGGGTGAAAGCCGGTGCCTGCCAGGTGGAATGCACGGTCAACGGCCTTGGGGAACGGGCCGGCAACACCGCCCTGGAAGAGGTGGTGATGGCCATCCGAACCCGCCCCGACCTTTATGATGGGGACACCCGAATCGACTCCAAAGAAATTTATAAAACCAGCCGTCTGATTTATAACATCATCGGGCAGCCGGTTCCTTTGACCAAACCCATTGTGGGCGTCAATGCCTTTGCCCATGAATCGGGCATCCATCAGCATGGAGTTTTGGCCAATAAAAATACCTATGAAATTATGACCCCCGAGTCGGTTGGTATTCCTGCAAACCAGATGGTTTTGGGTAAACACTCGGGCAGACACGCCTTTGAAAGCCGGCTGGCGGAACTGGGATATGAACTTTCTTCTGAAGAACTCAACCGCTGTTTTGAAGCCTTCAAGGAACTTTGTGATAAGAAAAAAACGGTGAACGATAAGGATTTGGAGGCTTTGGTGCAGCACAAGCCAATGGAAGCCAGTTTTTATACCCTGGATCGTTTTGATGTCCACGCCGGCAACAAATCCACTGCCACCAGCGTGATCCGTCTGAAAAAGAATGACGAGTTCTTCGAAGAGGTCTCTTTGGGAGACGGCCCCATCGACGCGGCCTATAACGCCATCGATAAGATCGCAAATCCTCCGGCCCATACGCTGGAGCATTATTCCATCCGTTCGGTTTCCGAAGGAAAGGATACCCTGGGCGAGGTTTTTTTGAAATTGCGGAGCGACCGCGGTCTGACGATGGGCAGAGGGCTTTCCACCGATATCATCGAAGCCAGTGTCAATGCGTATCTGACTGCCATGAACCGTATGGCTGCCTATGAGGCAAAAGCAAAGGAGGCGGCATAATGGGAATGACGATGACTCAGAAGATCCTCGCGGCGCATGCGGGGCTCCCTGAAGTTCACGCGGGGGATCTGATCGAAGCAAAGCTGGACGTCGTTCTCGGGAATGACGTGACGACGCCTGTCGCCATCAATGTCTTTGAAAAAGCCGGATTCACCAAAGTTTTTGATCCGGAAAAGATCGTGATCGCCCTGGACCATTACACCCCCTGCAAGGATATCAAATCCGCGGAGCTCAGCAAGAGTTCACGGGATTTTGCCAAAAAGCACGGCATCAGCCATTTGTATGATACCGGCACCGTCGGCATC
>JAFQMB010000170.1 GCA_017421095.1 Oscillospiraceae bacterium | reverse complement strand
TGCTTGCCGATGAGCATTTTCATATCTTTTCCCGCCCAGGGAAGATCGGAACAATCAAAGGGGATCGGCTCCAGCCGTTCAGCCTGCCGTTTCTTTTCTTCTTCCTTTTCTGCCTGCAACTTTTCCAACCGGCGGGCTTGTTCGGCCTTCAGACGTTCTTCTTCCGCCCGTTTGATGGCATCGGTTTCTTCGGTTGTGATTTCCGTCTTTCCGGTGATCACAATTTCGGGCGCAAAGCCAAAATGTGCTGCAATTCTGTCAGCCAGTTTCTCAACAATTCGGTTTTCTTCCAAAATTTTTCCGCCGCCGTTTTTCAGTCCAACGGTCAAAACACCCTCTGCCGAAGAGAGGTCGCAATTTTCAAAAATCCCGTTAACCAAAGAACATTCGGCCTTCACCTCGTCCACACAATCGAAAAAGGCCCGTTTGCAAAAGCAGGTGGAGGGAAAAGCGGCAAAGAAACGGCAATGCTCCAACCCGAAGAATGCACAAACCGCACCCGATGCATTTCGCAATTCCTCGGGTGTCAGATATTCTTTCTCGGTATAGATCTCAACCGTAAGACAACTGCTCTCTTCATCCAACGTAAGTTTTCGCACTTCCGCTGTGGCCAGGGCCTCCGAAAGGGGCAGATCCGGCAGGATCGCATGTAAAGTTTTATCGTTCGGCATAATCTCTCCTCTGAATATGAGGTTATTTTCAAATCAAAGTGTTTCGATCAAAGCAATCAGCGCAGGGATGATCTCAGATTCGGGCACCTTTTTCACAATCTCGCCCTTGATAAACAAGAGCCCTTCCCCGTTGCCGCCTGCCACCCCGACATCCGCCTCCCGCGCTTCGCCGGGGCCGTTGACCGCACAGCCCATCACTGCTACAGTAATATCCTTTTTGCAATCAGAAAGCGCCTTTTCTACCTTTTCTGCCAACCCGATCAAATCGATCTTGGTTCTGCCGCAGGTGGGGCAGGATGTGATTTTCGGTCCAAAAGAACGCAAGGAAAGGCCGCCGAGAATCGCCTTTGCAGCCTTTATTTCTTCCACCGGATCCGCAGTCAGAGAAACCCGAATGGTATCACCGATTCCATCCACCAAAAGACTGCCGATGCCCATGGCGCTTTTCACCAGCCCCATATAAGCGGTTCCGGCTTCCGTCACCCCCAGATGCAACGGATAATCCACCATAGAGCGCATCAGACGATAGGCTTTGACCATCTGATCCACTCTACTGGATTTGATGCTGATCACAATGTCATCAAACTGCTCGTCCTCTAACAAATGCACATGTTCCATGGCGCTGGCGCAAAGGGCTTCCGGAGTGGGGCCGCCGAATTTTGCCAGCATTTCCTTGGAAACAGACCCGGAATTGACCCCGATCCGAATGGGGATGTTCCGTTCTCTGCAAGCAGATACTACCGCTTTGACACCCTCTGCCGATCCGATGTTCCCGGGATTGATTCGCACCTTGTCCACACCCGCTTCAATGCAAGCAAGGGCGATCTTATGATCAAAATGAATATCCGCCACCAAAGGCAGAGTAGTCACCTCTTTGAGGGCAGAAACCAGCCGGACATCCTGCAAAGTGGGAACCGCAAACCGCAAAATCTCACAACCGGCCTGTTCCAAGGCGATTGCCTGCTTTCTGTTGCCCGCAAGATCCGATGCCGGCACATTCAACATAGACTGAATGGAAACCGGCGCGCCGCCTCCGATTGTCAAGTTTCCGACTTTGACGCTTTTTGTGATCTTCTGTTCCATAGAGCACTCTCTCCTTTTGCTCATCCGGTGATCAGCCGGGCAATATCGCTATAGGTGACAAAAACAAACAGGGCCAGGATCATCACAATCCCGATGATTTGGACCACCGTCCGCAGTTTTTCGGGCACCGGACGCCGAATAATGGCCTCAATCAGCAAAAATACAAACAAACTGCCGTCCAACGGCGCAATGGGAAACAGGTTCATCACGCCGATATTGAC
>JAFQMB010000003.1 GCA_017421095.1 Oscillospiraceae bacterium | reverse complement strand
TGAGATATTTGGAAGATATTCCTCACCTTGTTTCGTGCGGTGTGTTACGGTATGAAAACGATAAACCTCAAGTTGCAATTCCTGTCCTAAGCAAAAAGGAATTTTCTGAATTATTCAAGATCAACGTTTTTTATACGGAAAAATTAGGCCATCTAATTGAAGCGCCTTTAAGAGAACTTTTTCCGCAGTTGAAATTGGATATTCCCGAGCATCTTGAGGGAAAGATTGCTGAATTCAGAAAATACGTATTTTATGCTTTCCCAATGTCTATTGTGAAAAAAGCAATTTCTAATGGCGATTTTGTTCTTGATCGTAAACAAAAAGCCATACCGATGGTACTGGTTATAGAAGAATCCGATAATGTAATAAAATAAAATTTACCGCCGAGAGTAATCATTAGCCACTCTCGGCGGTAGTGCTTTTATAAAACTGCTTCATCACGGGTACACCTGTCGAGGTGTTTTTATACTTGTTTTCATCGAAAGTTATTCGGCGTGCCAATATTTCCGATCCATACTGCGATACTGCACCGCTTCGGAAATGTGCCCGGCTTCGATCACCTCAGAACCATCCAGATCGGCGATGGTTCTTGCCACCTTCAAAAGCCGATCATATGCCCGGGCAGAGAGTCCCAGTTTCTCAAAAGAGGCCTTGAACACCAATTTTGCCTTGGTGGAAAGGGGGCAGAATTCAGCCAAGCGGTCGGTGGTGATGTTGGCATTACAGGTGATATTCGTGCCGGCAAAGCGCTTGTTTTGCACTTCCCTCGCCCGATCCACCCGTTGTTTGATGGAGGCGCTGGACTCGGCCTTTTTATTCTGGCTCAGTTGATCAAACTCGCTGGGCATTACCTCAACATGGAGATCCAAACGATCCAGAATAGGGCCGGAAATGCGCGAGAGATATTTGTTCACCGCCTGCGGGGTGCAGCTGCAATGGCGGGTGGAATGGCCGTAAAATCCGCAGGGACAGGGATTCATGGCACAGACCAGCATAAAAGAACAGGGATAGGAATAACTGGCCGCCACCCGGGAGATGGTCACCTGATGATCTTCGATGGGTTGGCGCAGGATTTCCAAAGAATTGCGGGAAAATTCCGGGAATTCATCCAAAAAGAGGACGCCGTTATGGGCCAAAGAAATCTCACCCGGTCTGGGAATGCTGCCGCCACCGGTCAACCCTGCGGGAGAAACGGTGTGATGAGGATGGCGGAACGGACGGGCAGAGATCACCGGCTTTTCGGCAGAAAGCATCCCGGCGATGGAATAAAGTTTGGTGGTTTGGAGCATCTCTTCCTGGGTCATGGGCGGCAAAATCGAAGGAATCCGCTTGGCCAACATACTTTTGCCCGACCCCGGAGGGCCCACCAACAGCACATTATGGCCGCCTGCCGCTGCGATTTCCAATGCACGTTTGGCTTCGGCCTGGCCCATCACATCGGCAAAATCCAAATGGGCCGAAGAAGCGGCAATGGCCGACAGATCGGTTTCGGGCACCGGTTCCATCAAAGAGACCCCTTGCAGATGCGCAATCAACTGGGGAATATTTTCCACCCCATAAACCTTCAAATCCTTTACAATACCGCCCTCATAAGCATTGGCCGCCGGCACATACACTTCCTCATAACCCGCCTCTTTTGCGCAAAGGAGCATGGGAAGCACCCCGGCCACCGCACGCACCTCGCCCTTCAAAGAAAGCTCACCGATAAAGGCTTTTTTGTCCAAAGGGATGTTCAGTTGCCCCGAGGCGGTCAAAATTCCCATAAAAATGGGCAGGTCATAAATGGGTCCCACCTTTTTGATATGGGCAGGCGCCAGGTTGATCACGATTTTATTACAAGGGAATTCATATTGGCAATTGCTCATGGCGCTACGCACCCGATCCCTGGATTCCTTCACCCCTGCATCAGGCAGACCCACCACATCAAAAGAGGGCATCCCCATGCTCAAATCGGTCTCCACCGCCACCTCAAAGGCTTCCATTCCGGCAAGTCCCATGCTGTTGATTTTGGTAAACATTCGGTTTCTCCTTGGTTTGTTTTATCAAAAGATCAAACACGATCCCAAAATAGACAGCATTATGATAACCGATTTTCCGACAACTTGCAATAGGGTTTGGACTATTTTTACAATATTTTTCCAAATTCTCCCCTGTTTTTCGTTTTTTTGACCGCTTTTCGCGTTTTTTCTCCTCCTGTGTCGGCCGGTTTTTTGGCATCTGATGCAAAAACAATGCATAAGGTTTTATGAAAGAAAGGAGGAAAAAACATTGCTTTTTGTGGATCGTCTTGTCTGTTATTATGGGGAGAAACAGAGCTGCGGGCCCATTTCCTTTTCTTTGAAAAAGGGACAGGCGCTTGGTGTCCGCGGGATCAACGGAGCAGGAAAATCTTCCCTCCTTCGGGCGTTGGCAGGGATCAAACCGCCCACCGTCCAAGGGGAGATCCAGTTTTCAGGGGGAGAAAAAAGCAGATTTCTGGTGCCGGAGGGGCGACATCTTTTCGGTTCTTTGAGTGTGAAAGAAAATCTGTTGGTCACAAGTTCCTTTCTTCCAAAAAAAGAACGGGAAGCGGCGATGGAAGAACTTTTTTCCGAACTGCCCATCCTTTCGGAACTTTCAAACCGCCCGGCCGGTCTTCTTTCCGGTGGGCAGATGCAATTGGTGGCGGTGGCAAGGGCGTTGTTGGCAAAACCTGCTCTTTTGTTGGTGGATGAACCCTTTTTGGGCCTTTCCCCCGGGGCGAGAGAGGAGGTCACTTCCCTTTTGATCGCCCAAAAAAGAAAAGGAATCAGCCTCATTTTCACCTGTCAGGACGACCCCTCTGCCACTTCTCTTGCCGATCTGGCATTGGTTCTTTGCTGTGGCAAACAGATGTTTTTCGGCCCTTTTTCCGCCGGCGCTGTGCTTCCCCTTTTGTGAACCTTTTCTATTCAGACAAAGAAAAAAAGCAGGCAATCTGCTGATCGGGAAAAATCCTTTCCATCAAAAACAGATTGCCTGCCAAAAGTTTCGCTCGTCCTGTTCCTCATCCCCTGCCGAAAGGCACCATAAAACGGTTATTTAGGATGATATTTTTAAAGGGATGGTGATCAAAGATAATCCCGCAGATCTTCGGTGAGTTTTTCTTCCAAATGGATCAGCCGCTTGGCGATGTCTTTGGAAACCTCGTCGGCCGCCTCGTATTCATTGAGATACCGATTCAGGGATTTTACCCCCATATTACAGCCGTCGGTCATCAGCCCGGCGATGGTCTGATCCGAATCGTTGAAGGCCATTTTCATATTGCTTTTCATCCAGCTCATCCCCTTGGCCATGGGGTTGGGATCTTTCCCGTCATCGTGATACTTTTCCAGCAGAGTTTGAATCTCTTTTTCCAGTTTGTGGTGCTCGGATTTGCAATCGGCAAGCAGTTCTTTCATCTTCTCATCGCTCACGTGATCCATCACATCCTCGATGGAAGCCACCCCCATTTTCACTCCGGCATCACATTCTCTGAGCAGTCGGACGGTATCGCTTTCAATCATCGTCAATCTCCTCCTTTTTTGAAAACAGTATGCCCCAAAAACGAGAAGATATCACAAAAGGCGCCTTTGCAGGCGCCTTTTATTGGAAAAAATCAAGCGATAGAAAATGTTTTCTTTACAACAGCATCATCGAAACTAAATGTTTCTTTCACTTCTACCTCGATATCTGTTGTTTCATCATTCAATTCATATGCGACCTCAACCTCGATGGACGCACCTTTTTTTATCTCTTTTGTTTGATTGTCAGAACTATAATTGGCACTATCAGAAAGGAAATATGACTCATTCAATCCAACTCCGTTCTGATAGACCGTTGCGTCAAGCGCAATATAGAAAGCAGCTGCTTCATCAGAAG
>JAFQMB010000169.1 GCA_017421095.1 Oscillospiraceae bacterium | reverse complement strand
GTGCTCATAGGCAAAAATCCGCGCAGTGCCATGGTGTAAAAAGGAACTGCATTCCCCTGCGCAAGAGAACCGGAGGTGGTGATGGGTGCATCCTGGATGACAGAAGCATAGGGCAGCGCATAACCGCCCGGCGCCTTCAAAAGCAGGCTACCGCCCTTTTCCTGCAAGATAGAAAGGGATTGGATATAAATTTCTTCTGCGGCACCGCGGTCCAAACTGTCGCTGCCGAAGTCGGAATAGATGGTATTCCCCAAAGAAGAGGGCGCCCATCCGGCAGGAGCAAAGGAGGAAAGATTTCCCGCGCTCTGTTTGGCGGCATCAAGGATTTTGCCGGGCGAGAGCAGGAAGGTCAGTTCTGCGTTTTTGTTGATCTGGAAGGTGCTCATCAAATATTCATATTGGATGGCAGGCTCTTTTTTCACCGATTGGGCGGCATCATAGCGGGAAGAATATCCCGGCTGCGAACTGCCCATATGGGTCAAATTCAAATCCAGATAAAGATTCACCTTTTGATCGGCCGCATGAGAGAGCAATTCCTGCAGGCCGCGTTTTCCTCCAAGAACATTCGCCGCTTTCACATCCACCGTCAAGCGGCTGTTACTTCCACCCTTGGCCCAGTTGGTATAAAGACAGGTCAGGTCGGAGAATCCCGCTTTTTTGAAAGAATCAATCTGTTCTTTGGCGGCCAAGAAAGAGGTGATGGCTTTGGTTCGTTCCAGCGGAATTCCCAAAACGCTTTCTTTCACGCTGATGGAACCGAAAAACTCGGTCTGCAAAGCCGGAGTGGGATCGGATTGCGGGGTGAGGTTCAGATCCTCTTGCAGATAAGTGCGATAGACATCTGCCATTCCCACCAAAGAGGCATTTTCACAGGGAATATATTCCACCGTATAGGCGGACAGCGCGGTGTGTGCCGGCTCAAACATATTGACCTGGGTATATTCAAAGGTTTTTTGACTCACGTCCACCAGGATGCTTTCACGGAAAACAAGTTCGGAAGCAACAGAGGCATAGGGACTTTTGGAGGTGGGCAAAACCGAACGAATGCGGCTTCTGGCATCCCCTTCTGTGATGATGGAGAAAATGGCCTTATCAGACTCATTCACCCCGAAAACAGGAAGAAGAACCTTGGGCTCTTCTTTGGTTTTGGTGGTTTGAACCACAGCGCTGTCGCTGCCGTAAACCCTTGCAGTCCAGTTGACGTTGCCGGAAGCAAAGGGAACGGTCATCCCGCTGCCGTCGGGCAGGAACAGGAATCCCTCGTTCCCCTCTTTGGCGGCGGCAAAACCGGGCAAAAGGGTGACACCGGTCAGTTTCATCGCGCTGCTGGCCTCTTGAATTTCCGAAACAATCACCGAGGCCTTCATCCCCCGATCGGTCAAAGAAATCTCAACCGGGATCAAAAAACCGGCCGATTCAAAATACAAATCAAAACGAATGCCGTTGTCGGTCATTTGGATTGCAAAATTCCCCTTGTTGATACACTGGGTCATGGAATCCTGCAGGGTGGTGTTATCGTCGCGGTTGGCAAAGCGGATCACGGCCAGAGAAGCAAGCTGAATATTCTGGCTGCCGGCAATCCGTTCTTCCTGCATCAATTCTTCCGGCAGGCTATACCAGGTGTTGCCGCTTTCTTTTTCAGTCAAAGAGATCCAGCCTTTTGCCGGGTTGGCAGAAAGCCGATAACTTTCATTTTCTGCCACTTTGACAAACGCATCCTCCAAATCCGAAGAAGGGGTAAAGATGATGGGGGTTTCTTCCACCTGTTGCATCTGCTCCAATTCGGCAGAGCCGGAAGCCAAAAACAAAAACAGCATAATGCCCATAGCCAGCAGAATGGAAATCAGCGTGCTGACCAGTTGTTTGATGTCAATTCGTTTTTTCATTCTTGCCCCTCCTTTCTTTTGTCTTTGGGGGAATCACATAATTTTCAATCGAAGTTCGTTATAAACCATCACGATAAAACTCAAAAGCTGGGCGAACATACTGTAAGCAATGGTGGCGATGATCAACACCAAATACATCCCAAGCAGAGTGATCAGGAAGACCAGAATGGTCTTGCCGAAGGTGTATTGATGGGCTTCTTTGATGGCCATAAACAAGACTGCAGCCGTCCAAAGAATGCCGACCGTCCAGATCACGCCGTAAAAGGCGCTTTCGTCCAGAGAGAAGAAGTGCGAAGAAACGGTGGCAACCACCTGGGTGATGATATAAGGAATCAGCGCATAGGAGGTGAAACACCAAATCTCTTTGAAGTTTCCTTCCCCATCCATCAGCGTGCTGCTTGCCCAGTTACAAACCACAAACAAAACAAACAATCCGATGGTGGAAGCCAGGGTCAAGAAGAGGTTAAACTCCTCTGCGGGGATGCGGTCAAAATGAAAACTGCGCAACTGACCCGACATCACGGTGGAAAGGAAAAAGACAAACAGGCAGATCAAAGAAGCAAGGATACTGCCGAGTTTGGAATATTTGAGTTCTTCATATCCTTTGAAGGGATGGAAGGTCACATAAAAAGGATAATCGGCCGCCTTGCGGGAAATGGCATATTCATCTTTGGGATGGCGTTCTGCATAGATGACCACACCCACCAAAAGAAGCAGGGCGGCAACCACACCGATCAAAATCCAGACAAAGCCGGCCCGCATCTGTTCATCCCGCCGCAGAGCAAAGGCATCGGAATAGCCTTGTTTGTTGTTGGCGCGCTCATAATAGGCCACAGCGGATTCATAATCGCCCAACTTTTCAAAGAGCTTTCCCATACCGGTGTTGGCCAGTTCATAGTTGGCACCCACCTGCAAAACCGCCTCCCAAGGGGCTTTGGCATCCTCATAACGACCGTCGCCGAAAAGGGAAAGGGCTTCGCGGACATTACTGCCGAAGAAGGTGGGTTTCAAAAGGCTGATGCTTCCTCTGCTACGGTCCAACACCAACAGGCAGCCGCCCTGGGTTTCCACCGCAACGGGAGTTTCATAAGTCCCAAAAGTATCGCCGCTGCCGCCAAAGGCAAAGAGCAGGTTGCTGTTTTGATCATATTGGAAGAGGCGGTTGCGGGTGCTGTCCAAGGCGGTGATGAAGCCCGCATCGTCTACCACCAGGTCACAGAAGGTGGTTTGAATAGTCAGATTCTTTTGGCTGTCAAAATGGGTTTCCAGGTCTCCGAAGGCCGCCTGTTGCAGATTTTCACCAAACAACACATTGGTTCCCAGTGGATTGAGTTTTCTGATCTGCCCAACGCCCTCTCCGGTACCGCCTTTGATGGTGTAAACAAAATTTTCACGGTCAAGATCAAAGCCGATGAAAGAGGTGGGAACGCTTCGCTTGATGCCCGAAGCGGCCGATTCACTGAGAATCTCTTTCCAAAATTCGTTCCAAAGAAGTTCGGCGGTCACCGCCACCCGTTCTGCACCGTAAAAGCCGATGAAACTTCCGTCGGGCTCATATTGCAGGGCACCCGAATAGGTATTGGCGCTGATAACATAAATCACACCGGCGGTATCCACCGCCACTTTCGAAGGGGTGTATTCAAAATTTTCTTCCACCTTATCGGCAGGCGGAGCGTCGATGGTGCGCAGAAGATTGCCCTCACCGTCGCTGACATAGACCTTTTGTGCGCCCTTATCGGCAATATAAATGCATCCCTTATGATCCACACAAATGCCCAGCGCCTCGGAAAATTCGGCAGGTGCGCCCTGACCGGTCAGGCGAATCTCACGCAGGAAGGTCAAATCATCCGAAAGAACAACCACCCGGCTGTTCCCCGAATCCAGAATGAAAATTTCCTCTTCTGTGGCATAAAAATCCTCGGGCTCGGAAAGTTTTCCGCCAAAGGCGTCTCCGCTGACAACGGTGATCGTTTCATAAGGTGCGGGAACCGCCACCGAAGAACCGTCGGTATTATAGGTATAAGAAAAGCCTTCTGCTGCCGATACGCCGAAAACGGGAAGTAACAGACACAAAAGAACCAAAACTGCCAACACACGGACATATCGTTTCATTCGGTGCCCTCCTTCCGTGATCGATTTGCATTTTCGAAGAATTATTTCATCCCCGAAGCAGACATGGTTTCAATGATTTTTGACTGGGAAAACAGGAAGATCAAAACCGGGGGAAGCATCAAAAGCAGCCCCAAGGCAGCGCCGGCACCGGCTCTTGCCGTTCCTCCTGCCACCACCTGGCTGAGCAAAGAGGAGACCATTTTGATCTTTTCGTCGTAAACAAGGGTGGACATTTGGGTGGTTCCGGTGGTGTTCCAGACGCTCTGGAAGGTGAAGACCATCACCGTCAGCCAGGCTGGTTTGATGTTGGGCATCACGATTGACCACCAGATGCGCCACTCCCCTGCCCCGTCAATTCGGGCAGCTTCCAGCATGCTTTCCGGCACCATACTCATAAAGTTGATCATCAGATAAAGGCCCAGCGCCGATTGCAACGCCGGCAGAATATAGGCCCAATAGGTATTGACGATGTTCAACTCGGCCATCACAATATACTGGGGAATCAGCATTGCCGCCGAGGTAAAGAGCAGAGAAAGTTTGACCACACTGTTGAGGGTCTTCTTTCCGGCAAAATGCAGTTTGGCCAACGGATATGCCGCCATACTGGAAAGGAGCAGATGCCCCACCGTTGCCACCACACTGACGAAAACAGAGTTGAAAATATACTTGGAAAGAGGAATCCAAAAACTGTCAGCCAACAGTTTTAATTGAACAAAGTTATCCCGGGTGGGACGTTTCGGGAAAAATCTGGGAGGAAAAATATAAATTTCATCCAGTGGTTTGAAGGCGGAAAAAACGGCATAAAGCAACGGAAGCACCATAAAAGCCGCAAAAAGGAACACAATCGAAAAGATTGCAATGTTTCCGCCCAAAGAACGGTTGACCCGCAGGTGAATCAGATGTTTTTTTGGTTTTTGTATCTTTTCTCTTGCCAATCCGTTCACCCTCCCTTTCTTTGTGGTCGATTTCAAATAAATTTCTTAATCGGCAGAAAAATGCCGCAGCAAATGGGTAATAACAAAGTTGGTGAAAATCATCATCAGGAACAAAAAGACGGCAATGGCGCTGGCGTAGCCCATCTCGAAACGGACGGTGCCCACATCCAACATATAGGTCAACAGAGTGTCTGCCGCATATTGAGTGGTGGGGAAACCGGCCAAAGCCTGCACCGTGCTGCCCACGCCAAAGGCGGAAGCGATCTGCATCACCGCGCTGAAAAGCAACATCGGTGCCATGCTGGGAAGGGTCACATACCAAAGTTCCTGCCAACGGTTTTTGATACCGTCGATGGCGCCCGCCTCGGAAAGGCTGCGGTCCATATTCTGGAAGCCGGCGATAAAGGTTAAGAAACCCACCCCGAAACTGGACCAAAGATGGATGATGATCAGAACCCAAAGCATGGTTGAAGTGTCACTCAGCCATTGTTTGGGGGCATCGATCACACCGGTGTTCAAAAGCAGGCTGTTCACAATGCCATAACGGTCACCGGCAAACAAATAGTTCCAGATGACATACAAATTGCCCGAAAGAGCCGGCGCATAGAAAAAGAAGGTGAGCATGGTGCGCAGCCCTCTTCCGAACTCGTTGATGAGCCAGGCGCTGAAAAAGGAAAGCAGATAGCTGACCGGCCCGATCACCAGGGCAAACAATAGGGTGTTCTTCAAGACGATGGGAAAGGTTTCGTCATCCAAAAACATCCGTTCATAGTTCATAATCCCCACAAAAGTCGGGGGTGAGAGCATATTGAAATAGGTAAAGGAAAGGGCGATTGCAGTAACCACCGGGATCACTGTCAAAATGAAGAAAAGGATCATATAAGGGCCCATCATCAAATAGGGAACACTTCCCTGCCGAATTCGGCGGGCCAAGGGACTTCTTGCCTTCTTTTTTGCCATGGGATCCTTCCTCCTTCCCGGTTGATTTTTTATGCGACCTTCTCTTTGAGTTCTTCTCGTTTGCGCTTCAATTCCCGATCAATATTTCGGATTTCCCGTTCCAAAGCGGTTCTGGGGGTTTCTCTGTCATAAACAACCGCACGGAAGGCATTGTCGATGCAACGAGAGGTGTAATAACTGCCGGGGATCTCTTCAATCTCCTGCACATCGTCCCACTGTTCCAGCAAGACCTCTTGTTGGGCTTTTGTCCAGCCCAGTCTGGAAAAGGCTTCCAAGTTCGCAGTGGCATAACGGGCGGCAGGCCCAAGAAGGGCTTCCACCTCGTTGCCGTATTCACTTTGCGTTTCCGCCGTGGTCAGAAAATCCACCAATTTCCAGCAGGCTTCCATATTCTTGGCACCCTTGAAGACCACCACAGCAGAACCGGATGCGCCGCCTGCGCGGTTGATGCTGCCATCTTCCTGCAGAGTACCGGGCATTGCGGTCATCTCCCATTGCCCTCTGATTTCAGGGGCAGCGGCCTCCAGCGTGCCATACATGGCATAAGAGGCGATGGCGATGGGCATTTCGCCGGTTCGGAAACGGGTGTTGAAATCATAACTCAGATCGAAGCCATAACGGGTGTAAAATGCGGTCCAAAGGTTAAAGGCATCCAATGCTGCCTGATCGGAAAGGGCAGTAGCAGAGAGATCCTCGTTATAATATTTGCCGCCATATTGCAGCAGCAAGGTGGGGAACAGATCTTTTGCGCCAACCCCCAAATCCACAGCACCTGCGGCGGTGATGGCGGTATAAGGCAGACCGACAGTCATATTTTTGCGCTGCAAAACAGCCGCTGTCGCCAACATTTCTTCCCAGGTTTGGGGAACGCTGAGATTCAATTCCTGCAGAATGTCGGTTCGATAAAACATCACAAGGAAGGTCTGGGTCATGGGCAGGGCATAGACCCCGTCTTGATAGGTATAGGGCAAAAGGGCATCGGAACGGAATCGATCCTTAACCGCATCGAATCCTTCATTTTTGGAAAGGTCGGCCAAAACGCCGCGGCAGGCCAGGTTCACCGGCTGCCCTCTGGAAACGCCCACAGCCACATCCGGGCCGTTGCCGGCCAGGGTTGCTTCAATCAAGCCACCCTGCACCAGATTGATGCGCACACCGATTCCCGTTTCGGGAACAAAGCGATCGGAAATCAAATCCTTCAAAATCTGTGTCTGATCCCGGCCGTCATTGACCCAGACCAAAACAGAATCCGCTTCTCCGCTGTCCATGCTGTTATATTCTTCCGAGAAAGCGGCGAAGAATTGACGGATACCGAAAATGAGATTTTCAAAGAAATTGCCGTTTGCCCGGGGAACCTCTTCCCCCTTGGCGTGGAAAAGCAGATAATCCATCTCCAAAGGCTGTTCTTTGTTGGTCAACAGCCATTCAGAGAGCATGGCAATCTGTTCCCGGAAGGAAGAGAGCTTATCCTGAATGTCGTTGGGTTTTTCTGCAAACTCCTGCAGTTGTTCGGAAGCCCGTTTCAAGGTGGCCGACTGATTGGATTCTTCTCCGTTGATGCGGTCGAATTCATCGGCAAGAGCTGCCAAACGGGCCGAAAGATCGGCACAAAGATCAGAAAGACCGCTGATCTCTCTGGTCAGGAAATAGTCACGATAGGGGTCGGGATCGGAACTGGTCACCATAATAATGCGGCGATAAAGATCATTCATCTCGCCATTGATCCGATCAACGCCCTGCAAAACATCATCCCAAGGGCCGAGGGTCACAGACAGAGTGACGGTGTTTTTCCCCCTTTTCAGCGGAACCCGGATGGCGTTGCCCTGTTCGTCGGAAATCGTCAGGTTCTGCCAGCCAAACCCAAAGGGGAACCGGATATTTTTACATTCGGCACAGGGAATTTCACCGTTTATCGAAAGATCACGGAAAACAGCGGTTCCCAACAGATAATTTTGACGGAATTTCACGGTCAGTTCATACAAACCGTCTTCCGGCACTTCAATTTCATAAGTGATAGACATTCCATTGTCTGCCCATTGTGCCTGCCCAATGGTGTTCCTGCGAATTTTGGCAGGATCGTTGGGGCTGGTAGCAGCAGAGGTGCGGTCATAAACCGGATACAAAATGGTGTCAGATTGGGTAAAAGGCGCTTCGGCTTCCAATTTGGGCAGACCGACCGTGGCATCGGCATATCCCTCTTGCAGCCAACTCTCGCGCATCTGGGCATATGGCTTTGGTGTTTCAGGGGCAGACAGAACCAAGCCGGCCAGATAAAGGTCCTGCTCTTTGGCGATGACGGTGAGGGTGTGTTCCCCTGCCGAAAGAGCCAGTTCATAACCGCCCGATTCATAACCGGTCAGATCCAGAAGCGGGGCCTTTTGCCAAACAAACTGCTCGCTCATGGAAGGAATCAGGTCATTCCCGAAAGAATCCTGCTCAATGGAACCGTCGTTCTTCCAAACCCGTTTCAAGGTGCAGTTTTCCGCCTCTTTGAAAGGAGAAGTTCCATCCAGCAAAAAGGAACAGATCAAATCTTTTGATGCAGTTTCTGCCGCCATATAGGCGACAAAGGGAAGATAAACTGCCGCCTTTTCCACCGAAAAGACAAAGGTTACCGATTCCCCTGCCTGCAAAAAGACGCAATCTTTCCCCTCTTTTTGGACAAATTGGGTTTCGGGGGCAAAAGAAGCGATCAAATCCGCATCTGCCGGCTGAAAACCAACAGATTGAGTTTGATAATTATAATAAGTTTGTTCCGTTGCAGTTTGCGCGAGGACCTCGATATTTTCTGTTTTTTGGGGTTCATCCGCCAAAAAAGAGGGAGCGGCCGGCAGACAAAAGACAACCAGTGCCAATAAAAGGCTGATCATTTGCCTGATTTGTTTGTTCATCCCAATCCCTCCTTTATTTGATCAGACCGTGGCAGATTCTTCCGCTTTTTGGCCTATGCTTCTTATAAATTCCGTGGGGGCAACACCCATGGTGCGTTTGAACGCTTTGTTGAAAGACTGAACGCTGGCATAATCCAGCCGCTTGGCAACCTGACTGGGATTCAGTTTCCCAAATTTCATCAACTCAATTGCCTTTTGGATCTTTTTGTTGCTGATATACCGCTGCAGGGTGATGCCCATACTTTTGCAAAAAACATTGCTGATATAAGAATAATTATATCCCACATCCTGGGCTACTCGTTTGATCTCCAGTTTTTCATAGATGTGTGCATCGATATATTTGATCACCGCATAGACCGCCCGCCCCACATTGTCTTCCGGCGGAGCAGGAAAATACATCTGTTGGGGTTTGGCCAAAATGGAACGATAAACGGTGATCAACACCTGCAAAAGATAGGTTTCCACCATGGATTGATGAAAATCACCCTGATTGTAAAGTTCATCCAAATTGCGAAAAAAGGGAATCAGCAATTCATTATGATTGGTGGCCTTATAGACCTTATTTTCAGCATAAAATTCCCGCAGCCGACAGATTTCTTCATCATCAATATCTTCGGCAAAGAGAAAACCGATATAAGCATAACGCAGATCGGAATTCTCGGTTGTGCGGATGGCGTGGGTGCTGCCTTTGGGAGAAAAATGAATATCCCCTTCCAGCAGCAGATCGGTGTCACTATCGGTGGTAAAGAGCCCTTCTCCGCTGATGATATAACTGATTTCGTGACACCATTGCAGATGCGGAGGGACTTCATAGCCATTGATACAAGAAAGTTCTCCTGCTTGATAGAGATAAAGGGAGCCGAACCGTTTTGCCAAACCAAATTTTTCATCCTGACCCTTCATTTCGCCTTGATAAAGGGTATCAAATTGAAACTGTCTTCCCGGTGTAATAGGCATCCCGTTCTCTCCTCTCTCATTTGTTTTTTTAAGGGAGGCCGTGGCCGAGGCAACAGCCTCCCATATCATATCACAATGATTCCTTTTTCAGGAAAGATTTATGCCTTTTTCTTCAGAAGGAAGAAGGCAACAGCGCCGCCGCCGGCAACAACAACCACCGCCAAAACAATCCAAAGCCAGGTCAAATTGGCCGGCTCGGAATCACCGCCCGCAGGGGCGTCCGATTCGGTTTCAGAGGCAGTTTCAGAGCTGACCTCATCGGTTGTGGAAACAGGTTCATCTGCAACGGAACTGCTCTCGTCCACCGGGGTGCTGGCTTCTTCGGAAGCGGATTCCTCTTCAAAAGAACTGACCTCGTCCACCGGAGTGCTGGTGGGAGCAGAAGAACTGACCTCGGGAGCCTTGGAAGAAACTTCAGGAGCCTTGGAAGAAACTTCAGGAGCCTTGGAAGAAACTTCGGGAGTCTTGGAGGGCTCTTCCTTGCCGCCACCGGTGATGTAATCCACATTCAAGGTGTCCAGTGCGATATTCCAGTTGGCAGAATCTTTGTTGGCATAAGGCTCCAGAGTCACCTTGATATAAGAGCAGCCGGAGGGGATACTGTTTTTGTTGCTCAGGGTGGTCATAAGCCAATAGGCCATATCATAGTTGAAATAAATGTCATCATCAAAGGTGGGTTCGGGATAGGTGAACTCCACTTTCTGCCAATTTTCGCAATCGGAAGAAACTTCAACGGTGATTTCATTGGGGTCGCCAAGACCGTTAACCAACTTTACATCCAGCGTGAAGGCAGAGATGTCGCCGTCAACCTTCCAAATGGCATAGACTTCTTCTTTCACCGAAGAGGTGGCGGTTTCACCCCATTTCAGATAAAAAGTCAGTTCCAAATCGGCGTTGTTTTCAAAACGCAGAATATCGGATTTGTCATATACCAGGGGATAATTGTCTTCCATGGTGTCGGTAAAAGTTTTGGTTTCGGCCGCCAAAACGTTCAAAGACAGGCCGGTTGCCAGCAAAAGACAAACTGCCAGCAAAAGGGAAATTACTTTTTTCATTGGTGCTTCCACCTTTCAAAAATTGCATTGGAAGGGCAGTTAATCACTGCCCTTCCGTTGCGTAAAACATTAGTCTTCTTTGCGGCGCAAAGTAGCAACCAGAGCCAGACCGGAAATCAAAGCGGCGACTGCAACAGGTGCAATGCCGGTCACACCGGTGTCGGGGAGGCTGGTGCTTTCGTCTTCGGGAGTGGAAGAGGATTCGTCTTCGGGAGTGGAAGAGGATTCGTCTTCGGGAGTGGAAGAGGACTCATCTTCAGGAGTAGAAGAAGATTCATCTTCGGGAACAGAAGAGGATTCATCTTCCGGAGTGGAAGAATCTTCTTCGGCTTCCACGTAGTTGATGTGCACTTCGTCCATAAACTGGGTCCATGCAACGTCATTATAGAAGGCGAAGCTGATCTGCGTCACATTTTCAGGCAGGGCCTCGGCAGGCTCAATCCAAACGGTAGAGAAGGTGCCGTTGATCTTTACAAAATAATCAGCTGCAATGTTCAAAACGGTCCATTCTTCGCTGCCTTCGGTCTGAACCTGAATGATCATATGATTATCCGGATTAAAGAAGGCGGGAGCAACCTGCAGTTTAAGGGCAAAGTTGTCAATATAGCTGCCTTCCTTGTAATAAACCATCGTGCCCTTCTTGCCGTTGGTCTTACCGGCAACATCCAGATCAGATTCGGGATGGGGCGTGAAGAATTCCCAGTTGTCGCTCATCTCGTTGGCCAAGGTGCCGCCTTCGATCAGGTCGATGAAATTGTAATCAATTTCCGGAGCGGTGGGACCGGTGATCTCTTCTTCCGGATCGTCCACCAGATCGCTGCTAAGCCAGGTCAGATTCAGTTCATCCAGGAACATCGTCCAAACAACCGAGTTGGCCATTTCGATCTTGATTTCCATAGCATCCTCGGGAATGGCATCGGTGGTGGTCACGGTGGCGGTCTTAAAGACATCCACAGCAGTATCCACAGGATCACTGAAGGCCAGAGTCAGCTGAACCCATTCGTTGGTGTTGGCCTTTCTGACCGAGATGATCAGATCGGTTGCCAAGGTCGAATATTCGGGAGCATACTGAATAT
>JAFQMB010000168.1 GCA_017421095.1 Oscillospiraceae bacterium | reverse complement strand
ATACCCACCGTTTTTTCTTATCTTGATAAGAATACATATGGAGTTGTCCACTCAAGTGCCACCAACGATAATTCTCCGCTAATATGAAGCGATCAAAGAAAAAATAACACCCGAAATTTATAAGGGGAATAAAACTAACAACGATCGCTGTTTTCAAATAATTCTTCTTTTGTTCATCATTCATTGTTTCAAATTTGATCATCTGTTCCTTCCTCCTAAATCACCCATCTACCGCCGCAAAAGATAGCCCGAAAATCAGTTCTTAACATAGGCTTCTGTAATTTTCCACTCCCCATTTACACAAGTAAATAAAACAATCTTATCTTTGGATGTGTAAATTACACCTTCGTCATCCTTTATTACCCGCGTCCGAACAACAAAACCGATTTTATTCCAACCGAAATCAGCAATTCCTTTCACACCGGTTTTGGTATAGTACTCATCCTGCGGATTTTCACTCATTTTTTCTATCATAGCGCGGTCTTCCGCATCATATAGCCTGTCGTACTTTTCATTGGTGATTAAATCGGGATACGTGTTTGACACGATTTCTTCACTAAAAGCGGAATCAACAACATACTCCGCCTCGAACATTCTTTTGGTATATCGATGAAACAGAACAGCGCTGGCAAAGGTGGACAATGCCATCACAACTCCAACAGTCACACAAATAATTGCCACCTTTTTTTGATTCATTTATCGACCCTCCTTATATCAAAACATAGTATTATACGTTATTGTTGCTCTTCCTGTTTTGCAGGGGCAGGGCAGGTCTTGCTCTGCCTCTATTTTAAGTTTAAAACGCAGCTCCTTATATACGGATCAGCACAAACATAATAACAGCACAAAGACCTGACAGTAAAATGACAGAAAAAGATATGATCGGAACCCAGTTTCTTTTCTCTTCCATTTTTGGTTTTTTTGCCCGAATCAGCCAAGATAACAAAGATGCAATTCGTCCAACGGAACTCAAAAAGAATGTCAGCCCTACAAGAACTTGATCAAAAGCTTCAAAAGGAATAGGCAGAATCCGTTGAACTGTACCAGGAGTAATTCCAAGCAACAATCCACAGAAAAGCAAGGAACGAACAACCAGAATCTCCAAAATTAAAATGACCCAGTTATACCATATTTTCTTTTTTGCAGGAAGCAATAATGCCCAACAAGCCCCTTGATAAACAATGTAATACAATCCAAATATCGCATCTTCCCACATTGGTGATGACGGCTGCGCAACATCCATTCCTCTGAAAAATGTTGCAGCAAGAGGAATTGCAAAATCAATATAGGCAAAATAAAGATAAAGAATAACAGCGAAGGCACAGCCAACATTTGCAAGCGTTTTCTTCATGATTTTTGTCCTCCTCCTTATCCAAATGAAAGGGCTGTTTACGCCAAATCGATATCCCCTTTTTTTTATATCATATTTCCCCCGAAAAAGCAAAGAAAAAGCCAAGGTTTGGAAAGGGCTACAAATTCGCATAATTACGATAGTTGCAGTTCCTGTCGAAGCCACAAAAAAACTTCGGCATGATATCCAAGCATAATGAAGTCTTTATCTGTAAATATTTTTGAAAAAGAAACATCAGGTATGCTCGTTGATCCGTTCAAAAAAATGCATATATATGTATTCCGAAACAAATTTTGATTTTGACCGTAGAAAAAACCGGAAACCTCTTCTATACGAACATTCGTTATCTCACGATAAAAAATTGTTCTCCAACATATTCCGTTTTTATCTAAAACTTGAATCCGATCCTCGGCAAACCGCACGGTAGACTGGCTGATTTTTTCAAATAAAAAACCCGGAATCATTAACAGTGTGGTTATCAAAAGCAATATAGAAGTGAATATAATTCCTGTTGTTAGATCTTTAAAAAAACCGGCAATACCCATAACGAGCAGCAGAAAAACAACTCCGATTTCAACGCAAATGCTAACTTTTTTTATTGTGTTCATTTGTTTTTTTAAACAAATTGGCATAAGATCAACTTCCATTACAATCAATCCTCCAACCTCTCTTATCTTCTTCCGCACCCGGACTCGCTCTCCCGAAAAAGCAGGCGTTAGGTTTTCATTCGCTATCATTTTGTTTTACTGCCGCACGACAATGCAAATAGCCCACAAAATGATAAATAAGGCAAAAAAGTGAAATACTCATCATAAAAAACACCGGAAGACTCGGCTCAAAAAAACAGCAAAGAAGGCTTATCACCAATAGAAACAAATCCGCCATCATCCATTGTCCTAATACATAACAAAAGAAACCTCTTCGCGCTTCCAAAGCAAATGAAATATCTTTCTCTCTTGTGGCAATTCGATACACATTCGGAGAGAAATTCCCGGTTCGAACAGGATGGGCGGCGTAGGAACGCTGTAATTCCATATCAATTCCCGTTAAATCAATGCGATTGTTTCGCCAATAATAACTGAAAAAATAGCGGACAGGTTTCGGTTTGGAAGGCTTGAATTTGAAAAACCAGAAGCAGCTGATATTTTCCAATCGGTATCCTTTCTCTTCCATTGATTCCACCATTTTTTCCGCTCGTTCGCTGGCCCACTGAGGATACCAAAAAAATCGGAGCATAAAATCACCTCCACACCAAGCCATTTACTCACTACTGCAGGCTTATGAACCACAAACTTTCCCTCTTTTTTATATCATATTTCCCCCGAAAAAGCAAAGAAAAAGCCAAGGTTTGGAAAGGGCTACAAATTCGCATTTTTCTGTTTGTGCAAGATAACAACAAAAAACCCGAAGACGATGAAAACCGCCTTCGGGTTTTTATTATTACAAAATGATACAGATCAGACCGCCGCAGCCTTCGTTGATGATTCGTTCAATGGTTTCCTGCAATTTCATTCGGGCCTCGGTGGGCATTCGATAGAGTTTGTTGTGCAGCCCTTCGTTCACCAGTTCGTGAAGCGAGGTTCCGAAGATGTTGGATTGCCAAATCGAAATGGGGTCTTCTTTGAACTCCTCCATCAGATAATTGACCAGTTCTTCGCTCTGTCTTTCCGAGCCCACAATGGGCGAAATCTCGGTGTTGATATTGGCACGCATCATATGGATGCTGGGGGCAGCTGCCTGCAGTTTCACCCCATATCTGCCGCTTTGGCGCACGATTTCCGGTTCTTCCAACGTCAATTCCTCGATGCCGGGCATCACAATGCCGTATCCGGTGGCCTCCACCTCTTCCAAGGCCGGCCGCAGTTTTTCATATTTGGCGCAGACCTCGCTCATCTCGATCATCCGCTGCATCAGATCCCCTTCGCCGGTCAAAGACACTCCCGTCCGGCTGCTGAGCACCTGATAAAAGAGATCTTCCTGCAATCGGACAACAGCCTTGGCGCTGCCCACTCCATAGTCAACCCGCATCTCGCCCGTTTCTTTGATTCGGGCGCAGTGTTCCGACAGATCGGCAATGCTCCGCAGATCCCGCATCAGATGTACCTCTCCGGCCCAGCCGGAAAGGATTTCATACAGTTCTTTTTTGATGGGATCTTCCTTTTCCAACAGCATCACCCAGGAAGGCAGTTTCAGAGAAATCTCGCGCACCGGAAAGGAATCCAGAACCCGCTGCAAAATGGCTTGAAAATCTGACTCGGTCAGGGCGTTGCAGGCCACCGGCATCACTTCAATGCCATATTGCGCCGAAAGTTCCTCGGCCAGGCGCCGGGTTTCGGCCGCCTCGGGATGAACAGAATTGAGCAGCAAAACAAAGGGTTTGCCCAATTCTTTGAGCTGTTTGACCACCAACTGTTCCGGCTCTACATAATCGGAACGGGGAATATCGCTGATGCTGCCGTCTGTTGTCACCGCCAGGGCGATGGTGGCATGGTCGGTTATCACCTTTTTGGTTCCGTATGCCGCGGCTTCATCAAAAGGAATGGGATGGTCAAACCAAGGGGTTCGCACCATTCTCGGCATCTCGTTTTCCAGATAACCAAGGGCAGAGGGAACCATATATCCCACACAATCCACCAACCGGACATTCATCTCTCCCTCGGGAAGAGAGATGCAAATGGCCTCTTCGGGGACAAATTTGGGCTCGGTTGTGGTCACGGTTTTGCCCGCCCCGGATTGCGGCAGTTCATCGGTGGCCCGTTCCCGTCTGTAATCTCCATCGATCCGCGGCAGGACGATCTCTTCCATAAAACGCTTGATCAGTGTGGATTTTCCGGTGCGAACCGGCCCCACCACACCGATATAGATATCTCCGCCGGTTCTTGCTGCAATATCCTCATAAATCCGCTCGCCGGCCGTTACCTCTGTTTGCCGGGCCTTGGCAGCGGAAAGGCTGTCATATTCCTTGGCTTCCATTGTGCCATCGCTCCTTTTCCTTGTGGTTTGATCGGCCCAGCGGGCTTTTAATATGCTTTGGTAGGGATGAGCAGCAGAGATTTTGCTCCCAAAACCTCTTCGGTGAGATGATTTTCTTCCATCAGACTCTTCACCGAAAGATCATATTTTTTGGCAATCGACCAGACGCTTTCGCCTTTTTCACCGAAATAAAGAACCAGATCTCCCGGCTGGCGGCCCTCTTTTTTGCGATCGGTTTCCACCGTGGCATCACAGACAAATTCCGTGGGATGCAGTTCCGTCACGCTGCCCGAAAGCAACATCGAGGCGCTCACCGTTGCCCCCTGGTCGGTTATCTCACCCAAATCCACTTCCAGCAGTTCCAGTGAGCCTTCAAAACGCAGATCATCGTTTTCGGTCTGCAATTTTCGCATCATTTCAAAGGGAACGCTTCGCTCCTGCACAAAGGTGCTGTCATCTTCCCGTTTCAGATAGAAGGTATAGATCAGATTGCCCTGCAAATGCACCTCGCCGAATCGCACCTGAAGATTCACCCGATCCAGTGTGCCAAACAGATCCACCACCTGTTTCGGTTTCTCGTCTCCCCATTTGATCTGTTCTGTGACGCTGCCGGTTTCTTCAATCATTTCGGAAAGGCAGGGCAAAAGCAGATGCTTTTTCTGAAGCAAAACGGGATGGGCAACCGAAAAGAGATCATCGATGGCTGCGATCTTGTTTTTTTGCAATTGTCTGGCAGAGAGATGAAATTCCACATGACAAGAGAGGAGTTCTTCTCCGGTTTCCTGTTCGGGCAGGGTTGCCTCGAAGGAGAGAATTTCGCAAAAGACCTGACAAACCCCACCCTCGGTGATGGCAGGATCTTCCAACACCCGGGAAAAGGGCATCTCGCGCAAAAGGCTTTTCAGTCCGCCTGTTTCCTGTTGCAGCAAAAGGTGGAGCAGGAAACTTCCCTTCACAAACAGTTTGCCGTCCACACTCCGCTTTTCGACAATGCGCATGCCGATCTGCTGATCAATCACCGCAGTCATCCGTTCTTCCAGCGGAAAATCACCCCGTTCGATGCTTTGTAAAGCCGCAGTTGCCTGCAAGGTCACACATTCAGCCTCTTTTTTATGATATTCCATGCCGTCACCGGTGACTGCGACGGGCAGGGTTTCCTCTTCCCCACAACTGATTTCACACCGAAAACTCACAGCACCTCTGATTTCGGCCCGACGTTTGTTGACCACCCGACAGTGGCAATAATCCACTCTGGGACGGATTCTGGCGATGGCCTCATCCGAACAGGAAGAAACATCCATCGTCTTTTGGAAGGGGATCGAAGTTTCAAAAACAGAAAGCCCCGGATCCTCAGAACTTTCATAAACCATCCGGATGAGGATCTCGCCTTCCAGATGCAGCACCTCTGCCACCACCCGTCTTTCCAACACCAAGGGCACCAGCGTGCAGCGCAGAACACGTGACAGATCCGGCAGATAGTCAGGCAGCACACCATCCCATTCCACCCCCTGCTCGGGGTTACCTGTCATCACCGCCGCCGGGAAATGATAGGTCTCATATTCAAAGGCCGGTCCCATGCTTCATCGCTCCTTTTGAAGATTTCTTTGTGGCATCTATATGCATCCTCCCTTTCGGATATGCAAAAAAATGGCTGCCCTTTTTGCAAAGAGCAGCCGTCATTTTTCTTTTATTCGGTTTTATCTTTTCGGATTCCAAACATCAGTTTCAAAAGCCCTCTGCAAATCGCCGGACTCTTTACCACCACAATCTTCATTGCCGACGCCTCCTTTTTTCTTGCTGCTGATCTGAGATTGCCGATCTGCCCCATCTTATGCAAAACCGATCAAAGGGGTGCAAAAAAGATGAAAAGGAGATGTTTTTTCAAAAAACGGGCCTGTTTTCAAGAAATTTTATTGGGCCGGCACCGTTTTCGAGAGGGTGAGCAGGGCCGGAGTAAAAGCGATGAGCAGCTGACCGTAAAAATAGGTATAGGCATTGACCTTTTCCATCCACGGGGCGCTTTGTCCACCGAACATCATCACCACCAAAATGGCATCCGAAACAAAAAAGAGCAGAGCACCGGCCAAAAAGACCCAGGAATAGGCCCCGGGCAGACTGCTCGAACCCGCCCACAGGAAGGAGAGGGCGCGGGTCAACATGGCAGAGATCACCGCTGCGTAAAGGATGCAGGGAACAGTCATTCCACCCAGATGCAGCTGCAGCACAAATTTTCCGATCAAAACGCCGCCGCCAAAGAGCAAAACAAAGACGATCAGATCCCAAAACGAGAGCCGATAACCCGAAAAGAGCAGAACGAGATAAAAAATATGTGCCAGCACAAAACAGCCAAGGCCAAACAGGAAGAAGCCGTTTCCCTTGATGTTAGCCACATCCAAAAACAGATCCCCAAGCAGACCGAAACTCAGCCCCACGATGGTCAGGACGGCCAGTTTTTTCTCGATCGGCTGCAGATTTCCTTTTTCTTTGGAAAAAAGATAAATCAAACAAGCAATGCCTGCCGCCACAAACAAAAAACTGCAGAGTACTTTGAGATAAATATGCCCGGGATAACCGATGATCGGTGCCTGCCAAAAGAGCAACGAAACAGCACCCAACATCAAAAAGGAAAAAGAGGTAAAAATAATTGCCACAGGATCCATCTGCCTTTCCAATCTGTTTTTTCCAGTATAACACATTTTGCCGCCATTCACAAGAGGATGCGTTTTTCGGCAGAAATTGGTGTTTTCTTTTTGTAATTTTGCTGCAATTTTTAAAAAAAGCGGGAAAGAATAGCCTTCGTATGAGAGAAGAGAAAAAAGAAAAAACGGAGGGGAGCGCCTTGAAAAGAAAGATTACTGCCACAGTTTGCACCGCCCTGCTCGGAATCATTCTGTTGGCGCTCCCCGGGGCCGTTTTGAATGCCATTCCCGCGGTTACTGTTTATCACCCAAAATATGAAACCCTTCAGGATTCCCTCAAATTTCGGGGAAATGTGACAGATTCGGTTGCAGCAGAAATCACCTCTCCCATTCCCTTGGTGGCTGAAAAAATTTTTGTCCGGGAAGGCGGTCGGGTGCAGGCAGGAGACCCGCTTTTCTCGGTGGATCGGGCCTCCACGCTCAGCGCTTATTCCCTTTTCTTTTCCGAACTGGGAATCGATCAAACCGCCTCCATCGGGGAAACAATCGCCGGGTTACAAAATATACTCTCTTCTTTGCCGGAGGAGGCCCGCCTTTTGCTGACAAAGCAGATCCCGTTTTCTTTCGATCAGATTCGGAATCTTCCGCAAAATATCACGCTGGAAATGCTTTTGAACGAGGCAGTTGGTGCTCTGCCCGACCTTTATTATGCCCCTTGTGAAGGGATTGTCAGCGGAGTATACGTTTCTCTTTCTGCCCTTTCTGCACCCGGGCAGCCTTTGCTTTCTCTCGGAAACAACGGCGAAAAATTTGTGACCCTTCAGGTGCCGGAGACGCAGATTAAACGAATTTTTGTTGGGCAGACGGTTTATCTTTCCGGGGATGCTGTGAAAAAAACGATCCCCGGCAGGGTGAAAGAAATCGGAGAAAAAGCTGTCACTCCCCTTTCTTTGACCGAGACCACCCCCTACTTTTCAGTTTTGGTCGAAGTGGCAAATGAGAAATTGCCTGCGGTGGGTTGTTCGGTCAACGGAAAGATTCTTTTGGGCGAAAAAAGAGAAAGTCTGATTTTGCCTTATGAAGCCATTCTGCAAAAGGGAGAAACCGAATATGTCCGGATTCTGCAGGATGGGAAGATTTTGGATCAGGAGATCAAAACCGGGCAGGAATTGGCAAAGGGTGTGGAACTTTTGTCCGGCATTTCGGTGGATGCGGTGGTGGTGATCGCCCGGACAGAAGAGATCCCCACCTATTACAGAATCAGGGAGGAAACATCTTGAAAGGGAGTTTTTTCTATGCTCTTTTGGAAATCAAAAGACGGCGCACCGCCTCTTTTTTGATCGGACTCGGGGTTTTTATCGGCACCCTTTCCATGCTGCTGCTTTCCGCGGTGGGAGAAGGGGGCAGCAGACAGATCACCGCAGAATTGACCGACACCGGGATTTTGGGACTGCTTATCAAGAGAAGCGATCAATCGGACCTGCCCGGGTTGAGCGAAACGGAACTTTGTGCCCTTCAATCACTGCCGCAGGTGGAAAAAGCCGCCCCCATTCTCACCGTCTATGGCACCGTTTCGGCCGCCGGAAAGGAAGAAACCTGTATTCTTTGGGCCGCCACAGAAGGAACAGAACAGGCATTTTCTTTGGAACTGTTGGAAGGCAGGCTTT
>JAFQMB010000021.1 GCA_017421095.1 Oscillospiraceae bacterium | reverse complement strand
TAAAGGTTTATATTGGTTAGATTGCCGGTTTTGTTCACATAACTTGCCTGCAAAAGCGAAGCCATCGCCATTTTGCTCTCGCCGTTGGCCACCTCATCCTCTTCATAGCCGGCAGGGGTGCTTTCCCAAACATTGCCGTTTGGATCGGTCAGCCGGATGGCAACATGATTGGGATCGATTTCCAGGGTCATACCATAGGCGGTGATCACATCGGTGTATTCCCGCCCGGCATATGCATTTCTGTCGTAAAAATAGACGTTCGGTTCCTTCGGCTTTGCGCTTTCTTCCGCGATTACCGCAAAGGAAAGGGTGCCTGCCGCAAACAAAAGCAAGGCCAACGCAAGACCGATCAATTTTCTGTAACAGATCTTCAATGCCCTTCCCCCTTTACAGCAGCAGTTCGCCGATGACCACACTGCCCAAGAATCCGATAAACTGGCTGAACACACTGTAAATGATGGCACAAACCACCACAATGATCACCAAACCGGCAATGGTCAGGAAAATGGTCCAAACATTGCGTTTCATATCATACATATGCACCGCTTTCAGCGCGATGAAGAGCTGCAATCCCGTCCAACACCATACAATAGTCTGGAAGATTTCATAGAAAGCAAATTCATCCTCAGTCAAAAAGAGACTGCAGAGAACCATAAACAAGGTCCCAAAGATATAAGGAACCAGAGCATAACTGGTGAAGATCAAAATCTCTTTCAGATTTCCCTTGCCGTCCATCACCGTGGTAATGGCCCAGTTGCAGATCACAAAGATAAACACAAGACCCAAACTGGAAAGGGCGGTCACAAGCAGGTTGAAATCTTCAGGCTTGTTGGGATTGAAGATGAAGCCGGTGCTTTGGGTGGCCAACACCACCACCGCGAAAAAGGCGGCCAAAATGCCCATCGCCCAACGGATATCGCCGGACTTTTCGTTCTTCATGTCTTCAAAACCGGCCAGCGGATGAGCCACACAATACAAAGGATAGGCGCTCTTTTTTCTGCCGCCGCCGTAAATTTCTTTTTTACGTTTCTTTCGGAAATGCTTAAACACATAATAGACAATGACCAGCAAAATCAGAACAATCAGCCCGGGCACAAACCATTCGCGGATCAGCGCATCCCGCACTTTGCCGAAGGCGGAAGAATAAAGACTGCGATCGTTGCCCAAGCGGTAATAGTCCATAGCGGCTTCAAATTCTTCCCGCCGTTCTGCCGCCTTGCCCAGGCCAACCCCGGCGGATTCATAACGGAAATCGGTTTTCAAAACCTCTTTCCAATAGGGTTCCGCCGCCAGATAATCGCCGGTCTTTTCCAGTTCCAGCGCGCTTCGGATGTTGGCACCAAACTCGGTGGATGAAAACACGGTGACGGTGTTTTTGGATTGATCCAGCACCAAAAGTTTGTCTTTATGAGAGACCAGCGCAATCGGATTCCAAAAACAGCCATCGGTATCTCCAATGCCGCCGAAGATATAAAGGAGGGCGCCCTTTTCACTGTATTGGAACATTTTGCCGGTGCCGCTGTCCAGAATGGTGAAAAAGCCCCGATCATCCACACAGATATCGGTCAGCATGGCCGTTCTGCCGTAATCGCCGTAAACACCGCTCATCAGGATGTTACCGCCCTTGGCGTTGAGTCGGCGCACCTGGTCAATGGTCACATCGTTGCCCTGCCGCACGGTATAGATGAAATCGTTGGCATCCATATCGAAACTGACAAATTCGATGGGTAGCGCGTTTTCAATGCCGGAAGCCTGTTCATCGCTGAGAATCTTTTTCCAAACATAGTTGAGCAGCACTTTTGGGGTCACAACCACCTTTTCGCTGCCGAAAAAGCCAAGGAAACTGCCGTCCGCATCATATTGCAGCGCCCCTTGATAACTGCCGGCGCTGATCACATAGATCACGCCGCCCGAATCTTCCAACACCCGAATGGGTGCAAAGATAAAGGTTTCGGAAAGCAGCGCGCTTTCGGGTTTGACCAAAGAACCGATCTGTTTGCCCGAAGCATCCAGAATATAAACGGTTTCTCCCTGTTTGTCGGCCACCATAATTCGGCCGTCTTTGGCAACATAGATGCCGGTTGCATCCCGAAATTCGATTCCCTCCCCGGCCTCATTGGTGGGATTTATCACCTCTTTTAGGGTGAGATCGGGATTCAAAACCACAATGCGGTTATAATAACCGTCTAAAATATAAACACAATCCGTTTGATCCACACACAGGTCGCTGGGATTATAAAAATCATCCAGCCCCAGGCTTCTGCCGCTGATGATCTGTTCCACACGGTAGGCGGCTGCCGTTTGAACCGCCTCAAGGTCATTATTATAAGTATAAGTCACAAAAGGTTCGGCCGCACCCACAGAGCCTGCAAACAACGCCGTCAGCAAAAGCAGACTCAGGAGGGAGAGAACAATTTTCCGGATTTTTTGTTGGCGCGGTTTCATTGCACTTTCCTCCTCTCTGTGAGATTATTTCAAGCCGGATGTACTCATGGTTTCAATCACGTTCCGCTGTGCAAAGCAGAAAAGAATGATGGGGGGCAGCATCAAAATCAGGCTGGCTGCCGAAGCAACCCCTGCCCGGGCAATGCCGCCGGCAGTCACACTGCTCAAAATGGCAGGCAACACTTTCAGTTCTTCCGAATAGATCAAAGAGCCGCCGCCGTTGTTCCAAATGCCCTGGAATGCAAAGATGATCAGCGTCATGGCCGCCGGCTTCACATTGGGGAAGATCACCTGGAAATAAATGCGGAACTCGCTGGCGCCGTCAATTCGGGCGGCTTCCAGCATGGCGTTGGGAATGGTCAGAATAAAGCTTCGCATCAGATAAACGCCCAACGAAGATTGCAAAGCCGGAAGGATCAGCGCCCAGGGGGTGTCAATCAGGCCCATTTTCGCCATCACAATATATTGGGGAATATAGGTCACCGAAGAGGTGAACAAAAGGCTCATCACCATCACCTGGTTCAAAAACTTTGAACCGGGGAAGGGATGTTTGGCCAAAGGATAGGCCGCCATACCTGCCAAAAGCAGATGCCCCAAAGTGGCCACCACAGAGATAACCGCAGAGTTAAAGATGTATCTGGAAAGGGGCACCCAAAAATCGGTTGCCACCTGGCCCAGTTCGATAAAGTTTTCCAAGCTGGGATTGCGCACAAAGATCCGGGGCGGGAAGATCAAAATCTCGTTCATGGGCTTGAAGGCGGTGCAAACCGAATAGACAATCGGGAATGCAAAGAAAACGCCGAAGATCCCCAGGAAGAGAAAAACACCGATGTTGCCCCAGGTGGAGCGATTCAAATGCTGCCGAAAAAGAATTCGTTTACTGGCTCTGAGTTTTTTTGGCTTGTTCACGGACTTTTCCCCCTTTCCGTCCCCGGCGGTCAATCCTCCGTTCCAAATCGGCGGATCACACCCTGGATCAAATTATTGCTGAACATCATCAAGGCAAACAGGAACACCGCAATGGTGGAAGCGTATCCCATTTCAAACCGCGTGGTCCCCACATCCATAATATAGGTCACAATGGTATCAGCCGCATATTGGGTGGTGGGGAAGCCGGCCAGGTTGGTGATGACCGCGCTGACGCCGAAAGAGGCGCCGATCTGCATCACCGCGCTGAACAAAAGCTGCTGGCTCATCCCGGGAATGGTGATATAAAAGAGTTCCTGCCACCGGTTGGAAATCCCGTCAATGGCACCCGCCTCAAACTGGGATTTATCGGTGTTTTGGAAGCCGGCCACAAAGGCAAGGAAGCCGGTTCCGAGAGAAAGCCAAAGCTGCACCACAATCAAAACCGGAAGCACCGTGTTTTGGTTCACCAGCCATTCCTGCGGTTCATTCAAAATGCCCACCTGCATCAAAAGGCTGTTGATGATGCCATAAGAGTCGCCGCTGAGCAAAAGCCCCCAGACAAAATATACATTGCCGCCCAAGACCGGCATATAGAACAAAAGGGTCATAAACGGACGCATCCGATCGCCCAGTTCGTTGATCAGCCAGGCAAACAAAAAGCTGAGAATATAGCTCACAGGGCCGGTCAAAAAGGCAAAGATCAGCGTGTTCTTCAAAACGATCAGGAAGGTTTTGTCGTCCAAAAACATCCGCAGATAGTTTTCAAAGCCCACAAAATCCGGCCAACTGAGCATATTAAAATCGGTAAAAGAAAGACAGATGGCGGCCACAACGGGGATCACCGTCAAAAGGAAAAACAAAAGCATATAGGGTGCCATGAGCAGATAACTCTCACGGTATTGCCAAATGCGGTGACCCAGCGTCAGATCCCGGGAAAGGCGTTCTTTTTTCTTCATTCCCCTTCTGCCCCTTTCTTTGAAAAATCAGTCATAAATGTTGTTGTTCGGGTTATGTTTCTTTCAGTCTTCCGATTCCAAAACCGGCAAGCCCAGTTCCTTGCGCTTTCTTGTGATCTCGCGGTTGATGTTATCGATCTCTTTGGCAAAGGATTCCTGGGGATTTTCGCTGTCATAGATCACCGCACGGAAGGCGTTATCCAAACAGCGGGAAACAAAATAGCTGCCGGGGATTTCGGGAATCTCTTCCACCCACGCCCGCTGCCCTTCCAAAAGGGTCAGTTCACTTTCGCTCCAGGGAAGTTTGGCAAATCCTTCCAGATTGGCGGTGGAATAACGGCCGGCAGGGCCCAAAATGTTTTCCACCCGAATGCCATACTGGCTTTGGGTTCCTGCCTCGGTCCACCATTTTAGGAATTCCCAGCAGGCTTTCGGACTTTTTGCGGTGTTGAACATCACAATGCCGCTGCCGGCGCCGCCGGTGGCACGGTTGATGCTGCCGTCTGCCTGCTTTGTTCCGGGCACAGGCGCCATCTCCCAAAGGCCGCGGATTTCAGGCGCGGCGGTGATCAGCGTGTTATACATTTCAAAGGTGGCAATGCCGATGGGCATCTCACCGTAACGGAAACGGGTATAAAAATCATAGACCAGATCAAAGCCGTAATCGGTGTAATAACTGCACCAATCGGTGAAGGCATCCACGCCGATTTCATTGTCCAACGTGGTGGCGGTGGCAGTAGGATTATAATAACTGCCGCCGTTTTGCAAAAGAAGCATGCTATACATATCCTTTGCGCCCATGCCCAGATCCACCGCGGCTGCAGCACTGATCACGGTATAAGGCAGACCGAAGGTCATATTCTTCTTCTGCAGCCGGGAGATGGTGGCTTTCACCTCATCCCAGGTTTGGGGCACCGCAATGTTCAAAGATTCCAGCACATCGGTGCGATAGAACATCATAAAGAAGGATTGGGTATTGGGCAGCGCGTAAACCCCGTTATCAAAGGTATAAGGCACACAGGCAGTTTCGGAAAAACGGGCCGCCACTTCCTTGAAATCTTCAAATTGGGTCAAATCGGTCAACACACCGCGGCAGGCCAGGTTCACCGGCTGCCCTCTGGCAATGCCGATGGCAATATCCGGGCCGGCCCCTGCCAGAGTGGCTTCGATAAAGCCGGTCTGCACCAGACTAAGCTGCACCGAGATGTCGGTTTCGGGGGTGAAATCATCCCGCACCATATCCCACATCAACTGCACCTGGTCACGGCCGGTGTTCGCCCAAACGGTGATGGTCTCTTCGCCGCCCTCGGTGGCGCTCACATTGTCATAATCCTCCACAAACGAGGCAAAGAAGGTGTTGATCTGATGCACCAGCGATTCCCAGAAGGTTGCTCTGGGAGAAGGAATCTCTGCGTCGGCCGAATGAACCAGCAAATAATCCAGGGTCAAGGGTTGTTCCCCGGCGGTGTAAAGCCAGTCGGAAAGGGTGCTGATGGTGTCTCTAAAATTGCTGATCCGGGTGGGAATGGTGTCCGGGTTTTTGATCATATCCCGCAACTGATCCACCGCGCGGTCCAAAGAAGCGGTTTCGGAAGTCTTTTTCCCCTTCTCGTCCACAAACTCCGACGAGGCCTTTTCGATCATTTCGGCCGCTTCTTCCATGGATTCCAACAAACCGGGAATTTCGTCATCCAGATGATAATCCCGGAAGGTATCGGGACTGCTACCGCAGATCATCACCATCTGAATATAAAGCTGGCTGAGAATCTCAGAAGCCTTTTGCACATTGAGACAGGCCTCTTCATGGCTGCCGAGCACGGCGGTCATGGTGATGGTATTTTCGCCCTCTTTGAGATAAACGGCAATCTTTTCTCCCGTTTGGGTGGCAAGGGTCATATTCTGCCAGGAAACGTCGTAATCGAAAGCGATTTCGGAAAGTTCCAAACAGGGGATGGTGCCGTTGACCTTCAAACTGCGATAAACCCTTCCGCCGATCTTTTCATTCTGGCGGTATTTGAGGGTGATGTAATAAAGACCGTCTGCCGGCACATCAGAGATCTGCCAGGTTACCTCGTCGCCCCGGGTGGACCAACTGTCCTTCCCCAAAACATTTCTGCGGATCAGCGAAACGTGATAGGGCTCGGTGGCAGGGGTAGAGCGGTCATACTGGGGATAAACCGATTGACTGGTTTTGTTGAGGGTCACCTCAGCCTGCTGTTTCAGAAGAACATTTCCCGGTGCCTGCAGACCTGCCTGTTCGGCGGCAAGTTCCGAGGCGGTGGGCAGCAAATCAACCGGCTTCAGGGTCACGCCATACAAATAAAATCCGTCGCTTACAGCCTGCAGGGTCAGGGTGTGACTGCCGGCTTCCAGCGAAAAGATCAGATTCTCGCCCACAAACAGATTGTCATCCCGCAAGACGATCTCCCGTCTTTGGATGATCTCTTCCTGCTCGGGGATCAGATCGTTGCCCTTATTATCCTGCACAATGGCGGTGGCATCCTTCCAAAGGCGGGAAAGGGTCAGTTTCTCTGCTTCGGCAAAAGGAATTTCGCCATCCAGGAGCAGCGCGATTTCATCATCCTTGCGATGCTCTGCCAAAGGCTCATAATCCAAAACAATCTCAAAAGCGGCCGCCTCAGTCAAATCAAAAGAAAAAGTCACGCTGCCGCCGGAAGAAACTGCCAGCCGATCACCCTCCAACGCCGCCTGCTCCAAGGTTGCCGAAGAGGGGACCAACAGGATCTTTTCCTTCAAATCGGCCGCCCTGTTTTCCCGATAAGAAACATATCCTTCTTTCGAAACGGAAGAAGGCAGAATTTCTTCGACGGCGGGAGTGCCGTTTTGCGCCTCGTCAGCAAAAACCACAATTGTCATGGTAAAGGCCGTCAAAAGCGCCAAAAAGATGGCGGTCAGTTTGGTCATCAACCGTCTGTTCATCATTTTCAGCACTCTCCTTTCCGATTAAAATTCCATCTCCTCATCGGAATCCTGTTCCCGATGGAACTGTTTCTGATATTCGCTCGGGGTGCAGTTCATCACCCGTTTGAACGCCTTCCCGAAAGACTGCACCGATTCGTAGTTCAGATTCAATGCAATCTGGGTGATGGTGCTGCGCTTTTGCTGCAAAAGCGGCAAACTGGCCTCAATCTTTTTGTTGGCCAGATATTGCTGCAGGGTCACCCCCATCCGTTCCTTAAACAGATGAGAAAGGTAACTCTGAGAGTACCCCAGTTGATTGGCAATATATTTCACGCTTTCAATTTCATAAATATGATTGTCAATGAAACTGATGATGTTATAAACGCTTTTTCCGATGACGTTTTTGCCGGCCTCGGGCACAAACACACTGCCCTGTTCCGCCGCAAACATCCGATAAACCTGAACCAGAATCTGCTTGATATAACTTTCCACCATGATCTGATCATAGGCAGGACGGCCGTAAAGCTCGTTAATCAGCATATAGAAGGAAAGCCGCAGGTTTCCGTTGTCGTGTAAAAGATCGGTGGTGGGATTGGTATAAACCGTGGCCAGACTCTCATAATCGGCGCGCTGGATCCGGTCATTGAAATTGAATCCCAAATAAGAAAAACGCAGATTTTGATCGGCGGCCACCCGATAACCGTGCATATGGCCGCAGGGAACAAAATGAATGTCACCCGCCTTCACATGGCAAGGCTTTCCGTCGGTATAAAAGGTGCCTTCCCCCGAAACGATGAAACTGATTTCGTGGCAGGGCTGCACATGGTTGGCGTTTTCATATCCGGCCTCCAGGCTGAGTTCCCCGATCTGCCAAACATCGATAAAATCATAAACCTTCGGATTATGGAAATAGGTGTTCTCAAATTCAAACAAACGACCGTTGCTGCCGGATGCAATCATTTTCGGCACCTCTCTTTCTCGTCATTTTTGTCCCTGTCCGGGGTGTCAAAATCTGCTCGTGGTCTTAAAAGTGTCTTTTTTTGCTGTTTTAGCAAATCGCTTCTGCTTTTTGCTCCGGAAAGTCGGATTTTTCCCGAAAAAACAGCGCATACTCGCACTCTTTAATAAAATTGTAAATCAATTGAAAAAGGAAGCAAGGTTACAATATCTCAAAACAAGAGTTCTAATCTGCTATCGACATCAAAGAAAATGAACGCTCGTTTTTCCGCACAATTCTTTCTCTGTTTTTATGGACAATTCGCACAAAAATACTCCCTTTTCCCTCTTTTCGCCGATTCCGACCCAAAAGTTTCGCTTTTTGAACACGTTTTCTGTCCAAAATCGTATTGCATGAAACAGGCCTTGTCATTTATAATGAAGACAAGCCGCCACCCTTGGCGGGAAAGGAGCGTAAATATGAACACCACACTCAAACAAGAGGTTTTGCGGATGCCGGCTGCCTCGTTGGGCAAACGGGCAACACTCCCCCCGATTTTCAAAGAAAATAATTTCCAGGCCGAAAAGCCCATCTCCTTGCGTGAGGATGATGAACTGTTCGCCGACCAAGGGAAGGTTGCACTGATGCTTCCTTATGAAATGCAATCCCTTTACACCCGCGAGATGGAAATGCAGGATGTCCCCTGCTATGTGTTGGAAAACGATCTGATGCGGGCGGTGTTCCTGCGGGATTTCGGCGGAAGACTTTGGTCGCTTTATGACAAAAAAGCCGGCCGTGATCTGCTTTATACCAACGACTGTCTGCAAATCGCCAATCTGGCTCTGCTCAATGCCTGGTTTTCCGGCGGTGTGGAATGGAATCTGGGAATGATCGGTCACTCCCCCTTCACCTGTTCTCCCATGCACATTGCCAAGGTCACCCTGCCCGACGGCAGACCTGTTTTGCGCTTTTATGAATATGAACGCATTCGGGAAGTGATTTATCAGATCGACTTCTTCCTGGATGAGGAAACGCCGCTTCTTTATGCCAGAGTGCGTATCCAAAATCCCCACGGCAAAACCGTTCCGATGTATTGGTGGAGCAATATGGCTCTGCCGGAAATAGAAGGTGCCCGTCTGGTGGTTCCGGCGGTGGAATCCTTCTGCTCCACGCCCGAGGGTGTGGGCCGCTGCAATGTCCCCATGGATGGCGAAACCGATATTACCTATCCCACCAATGTGGGCGACGCCAAGGACTATTTCTTCAAAACCCAGTTCCGCAAGCGCCGCTATATTGCCTATTATCTGCCGGACGGCGCCGGTTTCTTCCAGACCAGCACCATCCGCCAGCGGGGCAGAAAGCTCTTTGTCTGGGGTCAGGGCCGGGGCAGCAATACCTGGCAAAACTGGCTGACGAAAGATGCCGGCAGATACATCGAGTTGCAGGCCGGCTTGGGTCAAACCCAGTATGAATGCATTCCCATGCCCCCCTGTGCCGCCTGGGAATGGCTGGAAGCCTATGGCTCTTTGGAAGGCAAAAAGGATCAGGTCTTCGGGGAATATCAGGTCGCCAGAACCTTCACCGAACAGGCGTTGGAAGAAAAGATCGGCGAAGAGGCGCTGGAAGAGTTGCTTTGGGAAACCGGCAAATCTTTGGCAACCCAAAAGGGCGAGGTTCTTTATCACGCCTCCGGCTGGGCAGCTTTGGAAGAAAAACGCAGAGAAAAGATGGGCGAAAAACCCTTGGCCCCTCATCTGGACACCGGTTTGCCCGGCGAGGATCAAGCCCCCTGGCTTGCCTTGCTGGAAACCGGAGAATTCCCCAAAAACTGCCATCCCGCCACTCCGGCAAAATGCATGATCTCTCCTGTTTGGGAAAATCTTTTGAAACAGGCCCATAAGGCCTCTCCCCATTGGCACAGCGCCCTGCATCTGGGGCTGATGGCCATGGCCAAACAGGACAGAGAGGCGGCCAAAGCCTATTTTGAAGCCAGTTACACCGAACAGAAAAATCCGGTGGCCTGTTATGGACTTGCGGTTTTGGCAGACAGTTGGGGAGAAAAAGAAGATTGTGTCGGCTATTGCGACGAACTTTTGGCCGGCATCAACGCCGATATTTCGGTGTTGCGGGATGTTTCAAGACTTTATCTGCGCAGCCAAAGTTATAAACACCTGGCAGACATTCTGGGTGCTTCTCCCTTCACCAGAACCGACGGCCGCCTGCGGCTCTTCCTTGCCCAGGCCCTTTCCAAGCTCGGACGCCCCGAAGAGGCGGAAGAACTTTTGGTGGGAGATGGCGGCATTGTGGTCCCCGATTTGAGAGAAGGGGAATTGGAACTTTCCAGCCTTTATGAGCAGATCCAGCGGCAAAAGGCGGAAAAGGCAGGCATTCCCTTTGATGAAGCGGCCTATTCCCTGCCCTCCTTCCTGAACTTCCGTCTGAAAGCAGAGGATTGATCCCTGCTGCAATAGCATTTCATTTTCTAAAAAAAGAAAGAAGGCACGATAGTCATGAACAAGATCGAAACGACGCTTGTGGTGATGGCAGCCGGTATGGGCAGCCGCTTTGGCGGTTTGAAACAGATCACGCCGGTGGGTGAAAACGGACAGGTAATTTTGGATTATTCCATCTATGACGCGATGAAGGCCGGTTTTGATAAGGTGGTCTTCATCATCAAAAAAGAGATCGAAGCCGATTTCAAAGAGGCCATCGGCAACCGGATCGCTGAAAAAATCCCCGTTTCTTATGTGTATCAGCAGCTGGATTCTCTTCTGCCCGAAGGGGTCAGCGTGCCCGAGGGAAGACAGAAACCCTGGGGAACCGGACACGCAGTTCTCTGCGCCAAAGATGTGGTCGACACCCCCTTTGGCATCATCAATGCCGACGATTTTTACGGCGCAGACTCCTTCCAAAAGTTGCACGACCATCTGGTCTCTTCTTCCCATCCTTGTATGGTTGGCTTCCTTTTGGATAACACCCTCACCGAAAACGGAACCGTTGCCAGAGGAATTTGCCAGGTAGAAGAGGGGCTTTTGAAAGAGATCACCGAACACACTGCTCTGGATCGCAACAGCGGATTTGCCCCCGACACCATCGTCAGCATGAATATGTGGGGATTTGCTCCCAGTGTCTATAAAACCATGGAAGAGGGTTTTGCCGATTTCTTCCGGCATCTGGAAAATCCCGAAAAGCAGGAATATTTCCTTCCCTCTGTGGTGGATCATATGATCCACAAAGAACAGATTCCCCTTTCGGTCTTGAAAACCGAAGAGAAGTGGTATGGCGTCACCTATCGGGATGATCTGCCCCCCGTTCAGGAAGCCATCAGAAAAATGACCGAAGGAGGACAGTATGATGGCATGTGATCTGCGCGAAGTTGTTTCGCATTTTGACTTTTGTGCCCTGCCTATTCCCTATGGGGACGGCCACATCAACGATACCTATGACTGGCAGTTGGTTGCTCCCCGATTCATTTTGCAGCGCATCAATAAAAATGTTTTCAAAAAGCCCGAAGAGGTGATGGAAAACATTGTGGGTGTGACAACCCATCTGCGCAAAAAACTTTCCGATGCCGGCCGTGATCCCGACAGAGAAACCCTGACCGTGATCCCCACTACCGACGGTAAAGCCTTTTATCTCTCTCCCGAAGGGGATTATTACCGGATGTATCGCTTCATCGAAGGCACCCGTACCGACCAACGGGTGGAAAAGCCCGAACAGTTTCGTTCCGCCGGCTATGCCTTTGGGGATTTTCAAAACCTGCTTGCCGATTATGATGCCAAAAAACTTCACGATGTGATCCCCTCTTTCCACGACACCCGCAAGCGATTTGCGGCACTGAAAGAAGCCATTGCCGCCGACCCCTTGGGCCGGGCCGCAGAATGCAAGGAAGAGATTGATTTTGCTCTGGCCAGAGAACATGAGGTGGGGATGATTATGGATCGTCTGGAAGACGGCCGTCTTCCCTGGCGTGTCACCCATAACGACACCAAATACAACAACATCCTTCTGGATGCCGAAACCGAAAAAGCCCTTTGTGTCATCGATCTGGACACGGTAATGCCCGGTTCTCTTCTTTTTGACTATGGCGATTCTCTCCGCTTCGGTTCCAACCCCGCCGCCGAAGATGAAAAAGATCTCTCGCTTGTCTATTGCGACCTCGTTTTGTTTGAGGCCTTTACTCTGGGCTTTATGGAAGCCATGGGCAACACCCTCACCGAAGAGGAAATCCGTCTGATGCCCCTTTCCGCCCGGATGATGACCTATGAATGCGGCATCCGCTTCCTCACCGACTATCTGATGGGAGATACCTATTTCAAGATTCATCGTCCCGAACACAATTTGGACCGTACCCGCACCCAGTTGAAACTGGTGGCCGATATGGAAGAAAAGGAAGAAGAGATCATCAGGATCATCGATCGCTGCAAGGCCGCCATCGGCCGCTGACTCCGCTTCAAAACAGCCCTGCATCCATTTTGATGCGGGGCTTTCTTCTTGAAAAAAATCGCAAACCACAAATCCTTTGTTGAGAAAAATTGCAATCAAAAAGCCCCGGCTGTTTGGCAGCCGGGGCAACTGTTTGTCATTTAGGAAAAGTGGAAAAACTCTTCGTTTTCAAAACTCTTGGGGTTATACATCACTAAAACCAGATCGGGGGAAAATTTTGAAACCAGTTCCAAAACAGAGCCGGTATACAAATCGGGATTGACCACCATTGTCTGCTGCACATTCAGCGAGAAAAAGGCAGCAAAGGGATTGACAAAATCATCCCCGATGATCATAATCCGCTCTTTGGAAGCGATGTTTTGGTTGGTGATCCGAATGATCGGCGCATCAGCACCCAAATAGGTGTCAAACAGGTTCATCTCACTTGTGGGTTTGACCATAATCGCCCCCGACCAGTCGCCGCTGCGCTGCAAAACGCTACCGTCTGCCCGACGGGTTTCGATCAGAAAAGAGGTTCTGGCATAGGGGACAATGGTGTCAAAGGCATCGATGGACTCCACCAGCCCGACCCCCACCTTGCTGCCCTGATTGCCCAAAAAAACCTGTTCTGTGCGGTTGAGGGCAAAGTTGGTGTCGGAGCCGAAGCGCTCGGCTGTTTCGTGGCAAAGATGATATTCCCGGTCCACCAGGGTTAAAACCGAAAGGTAGGCATCAAAGGCGGTGCCCACCTGCCATCTGCTGTCTGTCACAAAAAAGAGGGGAGAAACCTGTCGGTCGGTTTCCTTGAGCACATCCCGCAGGTCAAAGGTATCAACCCCGTTGCGGGCGATTTTTTTAATCAAACGGTCTGCATTGGCGTTGGAATAATCCCCCACGTTGTAAACTAAGGTGTTTTCCCCCTGCAAAATCTTGAAAGGAAGCTGTGCATAAAGCATCGGTACCCCAAGCGATGCCAGTTGCTTGGAAAAGGCAGTCAAGGAAGCTGCTTCGGATTCCATCTCCCGATAACGGCAAACATAGGTCAACCGCCCGGTGGTATCCCGATAGATGTCATTGATCCCGTCGACAAAAACAAAATCGCCGCCCGGGATACGGCGCAATTCGCTCAAAGCATCTGCTGCCGCCTGATTCAAAAAGAGTTCATTTTTGAATTTTTGCTGGGCAGAGATCTCATCGGTGTTTTTACCGCTTTCCACCATCGCATCCTGATGGGGATCAAAGGACTCCACCAACCGAATACCGCCGTTATAAAGCATATTGATGATCAAAACCAAAGAAATGACCATCACAAACAACACCCCGAAGGTACGGTTGTTTTTTTGCTTTTGCTCCACAGACGGTCACTCCTTTCGCTTTTTATTTCAAAATATTATCGGGCAAAGAAGGGCAGATAATCTCCGCCGCTGAGATAAAGGGT
>JAFQMB010000020.1 GCA_017421095.1 Oscillospiraceae bacterium | reverse complement strand
GAAATTTCTTTCAAAGCCTGCTGCACCGAGAAAGAATCTCCCGGCATATATTCCGCCTGAGTATTGTAGGTGTTTTGTCTGCCGCCGAAAATATCATCATAATCAAAGCCACCAAAACCACCAAAACCGCCATAGCCCCGATAATTTCCGTAACCCTGGCCATAGCCGCCGTAAGGATTCTGCCGCCGATAGGCCTCCTCCCGTTCTCTTTGTCTGGCGGCTTCCTGTTTCTCGGGATTCATCAACAGATCATAGGCTTCGTTGATTTCGTTCATCTTTTCGGCCGCCCCGGGATTATCGGGGTTCAGATCGGGATGGTATTTCTTTGCCTTTTTGCGATATGCTTTTTTGATTTCCTCCTGACTGGCGCCTCTTGCAACTCCCAGCACTTCATAAGGATCGCGCATCCCTCTTTCCCCTCCTTTTCTGCCCTTCTATGGCCGTGTTATAAGCAATCCAAATACCGGAATATAAAATGTTTTTCAAAATTTCCAGATCCTGCTCCAAGGGCAGTTTTTCAAACACCTCGGAAGCAGCCCCCAAAATCGTTTTCAAAGCCCCTCGCAGTTCCTCACCGCTTACAGGATGACTGGAAAAAGGGTTGTAACGCCCTTTTTTTCGATCCGATTCCAGATCACAGGCTGCATCCGCCAATTCAATATATGCGCCCAGATGAAAGGCGAATTCTGAGACATAAGGGGTCCAATGATCCTGTTTCCAACCAAAGATACCTGCCATCAGCCGCCCAAAAAGGGAAGAAACCAGATCCGGATCGTTGCAATTCGCCTTTTCTGCCTCCAAAAGGGCCGCCAACGATTCCTCGATGATGCGGCAGGGAAGGGGATGTTTTTCTTTCACCTTGTCATAAGAAGATTGCAGTGCCGCCGCATAGCCTCTTTTGAGCAGATTATGGTCATCCTTCCAATCGTCCATACACTTGTGATAGGTGAGGGCAACGGTCATATCCGCCGCATAGGAAGTAAATTCGTTTTGAATTACCTCATGTTGTTTAAAGGGATGAATAAGACAGTTTCGCCGGCTTTGCTGCTCGGCAGGTTCATAAAGGGAAGAGAAAAAGATAGCAAGAAAGGTCAGATCATAAGAAAGGGCCAGCCGGGCAATCTGCCGGTATTCTTCTCCCAGCGTGTGACAGATGCCGCAATAAAAGGCGCGATAACGGGCCAATTCCTCATCAGAAAGTTCCTTTTCACAGATTTGCACAAATCCAAACATCGTCAAAAAATCCTTTTATCAGGTGGTTTTGGTCATCTTGGTTCCGCATTTTGGGCAGGTGACCAGAATCTTGCCTTTTCCTTTCGGCACCCGCAGATAGGTTTGACAGCCGGTGCATTTATAATACCGATGGGTCTTTCGGTCCCGAAAGATGTTTTTCTGCCGCACAAACCAGCCCTTGATTTTGCCTGTCATCCGAAGATAAATTTCCCGTTCTTTTCTTCGCTTTTCAATCTTTTTGGAATAGGTGCGATAAATGCCCCAAATCATCAAAAATAAGGCAGGAAAATAAATAAAGGGCACAAAAAGGGAAAGAACCAGCAATCCCAAAGAAACCAGATTTAACATCCGGGAAAGTTCGTCGAAGCCGTAACGCCCGATCATAAATCGCTGCATCTTGTAAGAAAAATTTTGAAACCAGCGCTTCATAAAAACAGATCCTCCTTGGTATGGGCCTTATTGGATGGGGCCTTGTTCATTTTTTACGGTTCAATTTTACCACGAAATCTTGAAAAAACCAAGGTAATAATATGAATAATTCGTGATAAGCACAGACTAAAAACAAAAGATTGCCAAAAGAAAAAGCCCCGCAGCGGTTGCTGCGGGGCAGAATTTTTTGATGCCGATCAGCCTTGAATTGCAACAGAAGAATTCTCCTCTTCCAAGGGTTTGATCTCGGTGTTGTTTCGCTGAGTCAGCGGCACAATGCAAACATAGGTAGTGCCGGCGTTGAGAGCAACTTCTTTGCCGGAAGCATCGGTGAAGGTGAAGCGGTTGCGATAATCACCCTTGCTCCAATTGATGGCCATTCCGCCACCCTGGCTGACATAAATGCCGTCGCCGGAGGTCAGATCCACCATCACTTTACCGTCGTTGGTGCCGATGCGTTCCACCGTGGTATAGATGACAATCACATTGTCAAAGGCCAACTGTTTGCCGCTGGCGGCATCCATATGGGGGTCGCCAAACTGAGAAACCAGATAGGTTTTGGTTTCGGGATCATAAGTAAAGGCGGCATCATAGGAATAAGAATACTTTACCCGTAAATAGCCCACACTCTGTGCATCGGGCAAAAAGAGATCGTTTTCTTCCCGGAACCGGAAGGCGGTTCGGTCGCTTTCCGACTGGGTGCGCTGATTTTTCCGTTCCATGGCTTTTTTCAAACCTTCCGGCTTCATAAAACGGCTGTGTTCAAAGCCTTTGGCGTAGGCAATGTCCAGGTCGGTATAAAAATAATTGGAGTAATACATCCCGTCGATGTTATCCAATTTTCTGCTACGGATGGTGTCGGCGGCAATATTGCTGGTGCCCCAGTTGACGAAAATGGTGTCCATGGGGGCGGCCAGATCCAGATAATAATCCCGGGTGCTGCGAACAGGGCCGATCTGAGAGGGCAGATTTTCATAATCGGAAAAAACAGCCATCAGCCGGGTGATGCCGCCCTCTGCCAACACCTCATAAATGATTTCGGCACTGCCGATCCCATATTGGGGAAGCGCCACCTTGATGTTGTTGATCATAAAGGAAACGGGCCGCTTGTCCACCGCGGAATCGGGCAGATCATATTTGCCGGTCAAAAGATTTAAATTGCCTTTGGGCGCCTGAGAGATCTCTTCGGAAGAAACCTCCTGTTCCAAAGAAGAGCTGTTTTCCCCTTTCTGAGAAGGCAAAGAGGAACTTTCATTGGGTGTGGTCGGACTGCAGGAAACGGCAAAAAGCAGCAGTGCGGTCAGAAGAAAGGCCAAAAAACGGGTGAAAAAAGAACGGTGCATCATAATTTTTGATTCCTCTCAAAAAATGGATAAAAAGATAAGCAAAGGACAATCATAAGATAGCACGAATGGAATAAAATTGCAAGAGAGAACGAATGGAAGTCAGGGTAAAAAACAGGCAGCCTTCAAAAGGCTGCCTGAAAAGTAACCGGGATTTATTTGCGGATGAAGAGGATGCCCAAAGTGCCGGGACCGCAATGGGTGGTGATGGTGCAGCCGGCGGTGGTTTCCAAAACTTCTTCAAAATCGGGACGAATCTCTTTTACCGCGTTTTTCACCGCTTCCACATCTGCGGGGTCACATTTGGTGTGGGTAACAAAAATGCGGCTGGTGTCAATATCCTCCCGATCGGAAAGACGGTCTTTCACATAGTCCAGCATCACATTTCCGATGTTGCCTCTGTATTTCTTGCCAACGCCCATGCCGCCATCTTTCACTTCGATGCAGGGCTTGAGTTTCAAAAGGTTGGCCCCCAGCGCAGCCAGAGAAGAACATCTGCCGCCCTTTTTCAGATAAGAAAGGTTGTCCAAAACAAAGCTGGCTTCCACATTTTTGGTCAAAAGGCAGCAGGCATCATAAATTTCTTTGGCGGATTTACCTGCAGCGGCCATTTCGGCGGCCTTGATCACCACCAGCCCCTGGCCGGTGGAAAGGTTGGCGCTGTCTACCACATAAACGTTTTCAAAATCTTCTGCGGCAAGGCAGGCGTTTTGGTGGGTGCTGGAAAAACCGCTGCCCAGGCTGAAATGAACCAGACTGTCGCCATTTTGAACAAAAGCAGAGAAGAAGTCGGTATATTCGCCCACATTCACGGCGCTGCTCTTAGGCAAATCCCCGGTTTTTTCCACATAGGCATAAATATCTTCGGGGGTCATATTGACCCCGTCTTTTCCGGTGCGATCCCCCAAAGAAACAGAAAGGGGATAGATGGAAACGCTGTATCGCTCCAACAGTTCGGCAGAAAGATCGCAGGTGCTGTCTGCAGTGATTCTGACGCTCATAGAGAAATTCCTCCTAAAAATTGAAAATGCAAAGTTTGAACAATTTGTGACAACAATGTTGTGGAATTGTTGCATAAGATGTATTTCATTTTAACACAAAAAAGAGAAAAAAACAAGAGGGGATGCGAGTTTTTACATTTTAGTCTTATGTTCACGAAAAATTCATATTTGGGAGGACAAAAAATGAGACAGGAATTGGTACGGGCCGAGGGACTTTGCAGATGGTTTTCTGGCCCGGAAGGTCGGATATCGGTGTTGCAGAATGCGAAATTCAAAGCTTTTCCCGGTGAACTTTTGGCCGTTTTGGGGGAATCCGGCAGCGGAAAAACAACCCTTTTGCAGCTTTTGGGCCTTTTGGACCGTCCGGACGGAGGAAAATATTTTTTCAAAGGGGAAGACACTGAAAACTGGAGCGAAAACAGACGGGCGAAGACGCGCAATCGAGAGATCGGGTTTGTTTTCCAACAGTTTCGTCTTCTTCCCACCCTCACTGCAAAAGAAAATGTGGCGCTGCCCCTGGTAATTTCCGGGGTGCCGTCCTGGGAAAGGAATCGCCGGGTGCGGGCAGCACTCGACCAGGTGGCCCTTTTGCATCGGGCGGATCATCTGCCGGGGGCACTTTCCGGCGGACAGATGCAGCGAGTAGCGCTTGCCAGAGCGCTGGTCACCAACCCTTGTTTGATTTTGGCCGATGAGCCGACGGGAAATTTGGATCCCAAAAGCGCCGATCGGATGATGGAATTGCTTTTGGCCCAACGAAAAAGCGGCTGCTGTGTGATTATGATCACCCACGCTCCTTCTTTGGCAAAGCAGGCGGATCGGCTGATGTATCTGAAAGAAGGGCATCTTCTGCCGGATGCTTGAATTCTTCCCGGCTCCACTTGCAATTTGCCCCCTCGGCTGATATAATGCAAGGGATGAATTTTCTTTTTCAAAAAGAAAAAGAAAAAGGGCAAATTTTGCAAGAAAAGGAGCGTTTGCGCCATGAGCAAAACCACAAAAAAGCCGGTGGACGCCGCAAAATTTCATAAGGAATATCTTGCTTGGAAAAAAGAATCGGCAGGCGGAAAAACACGCTATTTTATTGTTAACGTGTTGGGTTTCTCTTTGATTTGCACCGCCGTCTTTTCCGTCGTGATTTATTTTGCCGGCACCTTTTTGGGGGAAGGCGAACTCCTTTGGACCAATCTGCTTCTCTATATCGCCGCCTTTTTCGGGATTTATACGTTGATGCTGTTTGTGATCTATCTGATCAGTTGGAACAAAAACATCAAAAAATTCGCCGCCTATGAACAGGCGCTGTTGGCCCTGGCAGAAAGAAAACTGGCCGAAAAAAAGGCTGAAGAAACAGGCGGAAAATCAGAAGAAACCTCTTGTGATGCGCCCACTTCTTCTGAGGAATAAAGCATAAGATTTCAAGCAGGCTGTCTCTCAAAACAGGGAAAGGAGAAGCGTTTTATGCGTTCTTTGAAAGAAATTGCATCCGCCACCGACCACACCCTTTTGAAACCCGAAGCCACAAGAGAAGAAATCATCGCCCTTTGCAATGAGGCGTTGGCATTTTCTATGGCATCGGTCTGTATTCCCCCTGCTCTTGTTCGGGTGGCGGCCGATTATTTGGGCGACAGATTGCCCGTCTGCACCGTGATCGGGTTTCCTTTGGGATATCACACCACTGAAAGCAAACTGCAGGAGGCAAGACAGGCCTTATTTGACGGCGCTTCGGAATTGGATATGGTGATCAATATCGGCTGGGCAAAGGAAGGGAATTTTGCCGCCATTGAGCAGGAGATTGCCGCTTTGAAAAAGGTCTGCGGCAGCAAGGTTTTGAAGGTGATCGTTGAAACCTGCCTGTTGAGTGATGCGGAAAAGATCGCCCTCTGCCGTGCGGTAACCGATGCCGGTGCCGATTATATCAAAACCAGCACCGGTTTTTCCAAATACGGTGCCACAAGAGAAGATGTGAAACTCCTTGCCGAACATGTGGGCGAAGGGGTGTTGGTGAAGGCAGCCGGTGGCATTTCCACGCTGGAGGATGCCTCTGACTTTTTGGAACTGGGCGCCTCCCGTCTGGGCAGCAGTCGTCTGGCAAACCTGTTGCGCGCAGCAAAGGCTTCTGAATAAGGGAAAGAAACAAAGCGCCTGCCTGCCGGTGGGCGTCTTTCTATAACGGAAAATAAAAGAAAGCAAAAGAATGTGAAAGGAGCGATAAACCATGGCAACCCCTCATATTGCGGCAGAAAAAGGAATGATTGCCAAAACGGTCCTGATGCCCGGCGACCCTCTTCGCAGCGCCTTTGTGGCAAAGAATTTTTTAGAAGATGCGATGCTGGTGAACAACACCCGTGGGGTGCAGGGCTACACCGGCAGTTATCAGGGCAAAAAGGTGACTGTGATGGCCAGCGGCATGGGAATGCCCAGCATCGGCATCTATGCCCATGAACTGTATGCCTCTTATGATGTGGAACAGATTATCCGCATCGGAACCGCCGGTGGGTTACAGGAGGATTTGAACCTGCGGGATGTTTTGCTGGGGCAGGCCGCCTGCACCGACTCTGCCTTTGTCACTCAATATGAACTGCCCGGCAGTTTTTCGCCCATTGCCGATTTTGACCTTTTGATGCAGGCAAAGAAAGAGGCGGAAAAACTGGGTATCCCGGTGCGGGTGGGCAATCTTTTGTCCTCTGATCGGTTTTATGATGCAGGCGAACGGCTGAAGGATTGGAAAGAGATGGGCGTTCTCGGCGTTGAGATGGAAGCCGCGGCTCTTTATTGCAAAGCGGCGGAATTCGGCAAAAAGGCGCTTGCCATCTGCACCGTTTCCGACCTCCCTTTGAAAGGGGAATTTACCAGCGCCGAAGAAAGAGAGCGTTCTTTCACCGATATGATGAAATTGGCTCTTTCTTTGGCTTGACAGTAAAAAGGCGGTGACAAAAATGATTTCCTCTTCTGAAAAAGAAAAACTCATTGCCGCCTGCCTGAAGGCGAGAGAGGCGTCATACAGCCCCTATTCCGACTTTTGCGTGGGGGCGGCTCTCTTGGGCGAAGATGGCCGGATTTATAAAGGATGCAACATTGAAAACGCGGCTTTTACTCCGACAGTTTGTGCCGAACGGGTGGCCCTTTTTGTGGCGGTGAGCGAAGGAGTGCGACAGTTTTCGGCTCTTGCGGTCTGCGGCGGAAAAAAAGATGCTGCGCTTCCCCTTGCCATTTGTGCCCCGTGTGGCGTTTGCCGACAGGCTTTGCGGGAATTTTGTGGGGATGAGATGCCTGTTTTTTTGGTGCAGGATGCAGAACATTTTGAAGAGGTGACCTTTGCCTCTCTGCTGCCCAAAAGTTTTGGGCCGGAAAATCTCTGATAGATTTGATAGAAAAACATAGGGAAACGGAGTGTTATAAAATGCATCAGGTGGAAGAACGGTTTTTGAAATATGTGGGTTTTGACACCACAAGCTGCCCCGATCAGGAGCAGATCCCCAGTACCCAAAAGCAGTTTGCCCTGGCAAAGGCGCTGGTGGAGGAAATGCAGGCCATGGGGCTGAGTCGGGTGCGGGTGGATGAACACGGTTATGTGTATGCCGCTTTGCCGGCCACCGACGAAAGTTTGCCCACCATGGGACTGATTGCCCACATGGATACCTCGCCCGATTGCAGCGGAACCGATATCAAAGCCCAAAAGCTTTTCTATGCGGGCGGCGATCTTTTGCTCAATAAAGAGAAGGATATCTGGCTGCGGGAAGAGGATTTCCCCGGCTCGAAGCGGTATGTGGGGCAGCATTTGATCTGCACCGACGGCACCACCCTTTTGGGCGCTGACGACAAGGCCGGAATTGCCGAAATTCTGACAGCTGTTGACCGGATTG
>JAFQMB010000167.1 GCA_017421095.1 Oscillospiraceae bacterium | reverse complement strand
TATGCATCTTCTGCGGTTATGCAGGGTGCCGCAGAAGTAATTGTATACGGAACAGCCGTTAAGTTTGTAAATAAGTAATTTCCCTCTTTTGCGTATTGCAGGACAGGCTGCTATCAAAGAAAGCAAGTAATTGCTGATTTATAAAGCAATCTTATCTCCCTACCGATTATTCGGCAGGGAGATTTTATATGTATTGCAAACAGCTTTCCTTTCTGCTATGATGAAATCAAGAGGTGCTGTGAATGTTTAATATAATAAAAACAAAAAAGGATGTAGAGAACTTCCTTGATAAAACAAATGCATTACACGACGGATATATCATTGGCGTTCAGTACACCAATGGAGGTATTACAAAATTAGAATATGGACATCATTTTAATCCCAAACAAACAAAGTTAATTATTCAAGTGTTGGTTACAAGTATTTTTGATGCTATTGTTGAAATTGAATTTGAAAACCTTTTGGAATGGCAGATTAGAGATAACCAGTGGGATATTACTGATTCAAGTATTATATTTGATGAAAACGGTTCAATTATATGGTTGGATGATGTATATACAACAGCCGAAGAAATAAAAAAAGGTTCTTATGTCATTGCAAAAACTATGCAGTGGAGAATCAAAAAATAATTTCCCTCTTTTGCTGATAGCACCACAGGCTGCTATCAAGGGCTAAGATTTAACCCAATAATGAATCTCCTCGGAGTGACCCGGGGAGATTTTTGTGTCTATTGCAAATATTATGATTCTATACTAAAATAGAATCATAAAGGAGGCGGGGCAAATGACAAAAAGAACATTAACCGCCATTTTGTGTGTCATATTATTGTTTTGTTTCGTTGCTTGCGGTGAGGATGGCGGCACCAAGACCTACGATACCTTGTTTGATACATATCCATCCGTTTTTGTCACCGAAAATATTACCTGCATTACCTTCTATGCATACAACGGCAATGGAAAAGGCAGCAAAGTGCCAAGCGAGCATATGACCGAAATTATAAATTGGCTGGATTCTTTTACGATTGACAGCGTGGCTACTGATGAAGATGTGCTCGATGGCACCAACACCTATCATGTGGAAATTGAATATGCAAATGGAACGATAATAAAAGAGGGGTTGGATTTGATCGTAGTCGACGGGACTTCATACTGTATAAAAGGCGACAAGGCCCCCGACTGCTTTGCGGAAATCATATCAAAAACAAGTTTAGAATAATCCTCTCTCCGGTTGCCGCACAGTCTAAATCTATATTAAGAGTTACCCAACAATCAACCCCCCCACCGAGCAATCGGTGGGGACTTTTATTGTAATCATCTGAAAACTGTGTTATGATATAAAAAAGAGGATAAAGGAGTGAAAGTCTATGGTACACGAAACAACGTTCAACAGCAATCATTACCCCAACGGTGAAATGATAAAATTGGCCTGCGGCCATATTTCCCTTACGAAAATCGAGTTTGTAAATGAAAATGTTACCGTCAATATTGAGGCCAAAACCGGTGAAGTAGATTTTTATGATGCGGAAACAAAAAAGTGTTTATCTTTCAAGATGAAAACCCCATTGTTAGGTGATGAAAAATTTTCTGAAGTTAACTGTATCGTAACAGGTGAGCACATCAAGTTGGGTTTTCCCCAATATATTTATAAAGATAATTACCCGCATTGTGACGGTGAGCACGACCGTTGGACAAAAACAATTTCGGGCTTTGTCTTTTTGTGCTATGATTTTAAAAACAACTGTATTGTTGAATGACAAAGAAAAGCGGTGTTGCATGGTGAAGAAAATACTTGTCTTTGTTTTCATTATTTCTCTGTTCTTTATTCTTACAGGTTGCGGAAAAACACCGAAGGAAGATGTTTTTAGTATTGTTGAAAAGAATTATGATGAAATTCTCAAGGCTTGCGAAGAAAAAGATGCAGATACTCTTTTAGCCATCAACGGTATCACAAAAGTTAATATTGTTGACGGATATGTAATTATTTTCTGTGAAGCGAAGGGTATTTCTGTTTCGTCACAAGACTATGGTTTCTATTATTCTGAAAAAAACAGTCCTGTTACCATTGATTGTAATCAAGATATTGTATGCGGAGTTAACGACTTGACACCCGAAGGAAGCGGTTATCAGTGTGTTGTCCAAGGAAATACATTCTATACGGAACATATAAAGGGCAACATCTACTTTTACAGTAACGCATATTAAGTTCCCCCGTTTGTATTACCACACAAACTGTAACCAAGAACGGCCCGATAACGAACCCCCCGCTGATTTTCAGCGGGGGGTGATACAAAACAATAAAGCAAGGGGGCTGTATAACAACAGCCCCCTTTTACGATGTATGGATTTGTCAGCGCAATTTTCCGCTCATCATTTCAGAAATAATGGTCAGCACCTTGTTATAGCAACCGCCGCAGCCGGTGGAACAATGGGTTGTGTTTTTCACCTCATCGAAAATAGACAAAAGCCCGTTCAAATCGCCGTGTTCCTGTGCAGCGTTCAAAATATCAAAATAGGACACGTTATTGCACTGGCAGACCACATAATTTTCGTTTGTTTCCGTGTTTATCGGTTTCAAATTGCAAACCGGTGCCTCTTCGTATTCCTTTTTCCACAATCCATGAAGATTACAGTAAGCATAAACGGCAATCAGTTTTTCCTGGCTGCCCATACAAAAACTTGCCGCAGGTTGCTCATCAGCAGACAGGTATTTGATTTGCACACCGGATTCTGTTTCAATGGCAATCCATTCGATGAAATGTTCCGGCGACATAGGATGCACCACATCCCCCACCATCACGAACACCTTGTTGTCATCCACTGTAAAAATCGGAACGTGTTTCTCGGCAGAAGCGTCCACACTTCCGGGAATCAATTCTTCCATCTTTTTCCCACAGCACATCGTAGGGACAGTGCTGTCTTTCACAATTTTTACGATCTTCCCGCAGGTTTTGCAGATATAAAATTTCATATCGTTCATAACGCTCCTTTTCTTATTTTTTTCATTGTAGCACAAAGGAAAAGGGTTTTCAATATGCTTTCTTGCGATTCGCAACAGATAAAATTTGTTGGGTTTTCTTTTCAGAACGACCGATAAAAACGGTATCTTTTTTAAGTCGGCAAAAAGATCCCCGGATTTGACATTTTTCTTTTCCTGATGTATGATGGGGAGCAAAACAGATCCCTCTGCGAAAAGAGATGACCCCATTTGAACACAAAAGAATATGTTGCCGGTATGAAAGCCGGTATGCCCGTTTGCATCGGATATTTTTCGGTCAGTTTCGGATTTGGTGCAATGGCAATCGCCCAAGGTTTGAACATTTGGCAGGCGGTTTTGATTTCGGCAACCAATTTGACCAGCGCCGGCCAGTTCGCCGGGCTCACCGTGATCACCTCGGGTGCGACAATCATCGAAATGATCTTGACACAACTGGTGATCAACAGCCGCTATGCTTTGATGAGCCTTGCCTTAGGACAACGCTTCGGCCCTTTGGTGGGAACAAGAAAACGGCTGATTTCTGCCTTTTTTAACACCGACGAGATTTTCGCCCTGGGAATGGCAAGAGAAGGCCGACTCACCACAAGCTTTTTTGTGGGCGCCGGAACGGTTTCCGTCATCGGCTGGACTGTCGGAACCGCCCTTGGTGCCTTTGCCGGCTCCCTTTTGCCCCAAACCTTGCAAATGGCGCTGAGTGTGATGCTCTATGGTATGTTCATCGCCATTGTTATCCCCCAGGCCAAAGAGGAAAAGCCCATGCGTTTTGCGATGCTGCTGGCGCTTTTGTTCAGCTGCCTCTTTACCTGGCTGCCCCTTTTGAATCGGGTTTCCGCCGGCCTTGCCATTGTCATCTGCACCGTTGCTTCCGCCGCGATTTGCGCCCTCCTGTTTCCCTTGGAAGAGGAGGTGGCAGAATGAACATCTATCTGCAGGTCCTTGCTATGGCGGTGACCACCTATTTGATTCGTGCGCTGCCGCTGACACTTTTGAAAAAGCCCATCCGCAGCAGATTTCTCCGCTCTTTCCTTCATTATGTGCCGGTTGCCTGTCTGACCGCCATGACCTTCCCTGCCATCCTTTTTGCCGCCAATCATATGATCAGCGGCGCCGCCGGGTTGCTGGTCGGGGTGTTGCTGGCTTTCAAAAACAAGAGTCTGATTGTGGTGGCGGTGGCAAGTTGCGTCACCGTGTTTCTTTCGGAACTTTTGATCGGCCTTTTGTGATTTACCAAAAAGCAGAACACAAAATTTCTTTGTTACGGAGGCGATTTGGATGATCTATACCCAATGGACAAAAAAGGCGTTGGCGCTCTGTTTTGAGGCACACAAAAACCAGACAGACAAAACCGGTCTTCCTTATGTTTTTCACCCGTTTCATCTGGCCGAACAGATGGAAGATGAAACCTCCACCGTGGTGGCGCTATTACACGATGTGGTAGAAGACACCGACTATACGCTGGAAGATCTGCAAAAAATGGGATTTTCTTCCCAAGTCATCGATGCCCTTGCGCTGCTCACCCATGATCCTGTTGTCCCTTATATGGATTATGTCTTTCAGATCAAATCCAACCCCGTTGCCCGTCGGGTCAAGTTGGCCGACCTGGCCCACAACAGCGATCTTTCCAGATTGGACCAGGTGGACGAAGCGGCCACTGGGCGCGTCCATAAATATGAAGCCGCCATCCGACTGCTGAATGAAGAATAAACAAACAAAACACAAGCCCTCCCCATATTGGGGAGGGCTTCCTCTTATTTATTCTGCTGTTTGCTCCAGGAATCCTTCAGCCCCACAATGGAATTGAAGGTGTTTTCGTGCCGGATATCCTTACAGAAATAACCGGTGCGCACAAACTGGAAGCGGTCGCCGGGTTTGGCTTCTGCCAAAGAGGGCTCCAACTTGGCATTCTTGCAAACCTTCACCGAGTCGGGATTGAGATAGTCGTTATAGGTTTCGTTTTCGGGCAGATCAAAGAGATTGGGCTTGGTGAACAGCCGGTCATATTCCATCACATCTGCTTCGATGGCATGGGCGGCGCTCACCCAATGGATGGTGCCCTTGATCTTGCGGCCGTCGGCAGGCATTCCGTTGCCAGTTTCCAGATCGGCGGTACATTTCACCTCGATTACATTGCCGGTTTCATCCTTCACCACCTCGTTGCAGCGAACGATATAGGCGCCCATCAGACGCACCTCTCCTTCCGGCTTCAGGCGGAAGAATTTGCCCACAGGCTCTTCCATGAAATCGCTCTGTTCGATATAAACGCTGCCGGTAAAGGGCACCTTACGGCTGCCGCTTTCGGGGTCGGCCGGGTTGTTGGGCAGATCGAAATATTCCACCTTGTCGACAGGATAGTTGGTCACCGTCAGTTTCAAGGGATGCAGCACCGCGATCCGTCTGGGGGCGGTCAGATTCATCTCGTCCCGAATGCAGTGTTCCAGCATTTCGATATCCACCACCGAATAGGCCTTGGAGACGCCCGCTTCTTCCACAAACTGAATGATGGAAGAGGGGGTATAGCCTCTGCGGCGCAGACCGGAAAGGGTGGGCATTCTGGGGTCGTCCCAGCCATCCACCGCACCTCTTTCCACCAGATCCCGCAGATACCGCTTGCTCATCACCGTATAGGTCATATTCAGACGGGCGAATTCATACTGATGGGGCTTCTTTTCAAAGCCGATGTTATCCACCACCCAATCATAAAGGGGACGATGGTTTTCAAACTCGATGGAACAGCAGGAATGGGTGATCCCCTCCAATGCATCCTGAATGGGATGGGCATAGTCATAAAGGGGATAGATGCACCATTTGTTTCCCTGGCGATGATGGTTCTGACGGGTGATGCGATAAATCGCAGGGTCTCTGAGATTCATATTGGGAGAAGCCATATCGATTTTTGCCCGGAGGGTGCAGAAACCGTCGGGATATTCCCCGTTCTTCATCTTTTCGAAGCGTTCCAGGTTTTCTTCCACACTGCGGTTGCGATAGGGACTCTCTTTTCCGGGGGTGGTAAGGGTGCCTCTGTATTCCCGCATTTCCTCTGCATTCAGATCGCAGACATAGGCCTTGCCCTCTTTGATCAGTTTCACGGCATATTCATAGCACTTTTCAAAATAATCCGAGCCATAGAAAATGCCGCCGTTGGGTTCGCCGCCGGTGAGCCAGCAAAGATCCTCATAAATGCTGCGCACATATTCCTCGCCCTCTTTGGCAGGGTTGGTGTCGTCATAGCGCAGATTGAATTTGCCGCCCATCTTCTTGGCGGCCATGGCGTTGATCAAAATGGCCTTGGCGCTGCCGATGTGCAGATAACCGTTGGGTTCGGGAGGAAAGCGGGTGTGAATCTCTTCCACAATTCTCTCTTTCAGGTCGCTTTCCATAATATCCAAAATAAAATTAGAACTGGTGCTGTCGCTCATAATCTTGAAAACATCCTTTCTGTTTTCTTTTCTGTTGTCCGCCGAAAAGGATCAGTTGCAGGCACTGATGGCCAAGCGAAGGCGTTCGTCACTTTCCTCTTTGCCCAAAATGCTCATCACCGTGAAGAGATCGGGGGAGTTGTTCTTTCCGGTGATGGCCAGCCGCAAAAAGCCGGAAACATCCGCCACACTGCCCTTCCAAGGGGCGGGGTCTGCCTTGTATGCCTTCGTATCGGGGCAGAAACCGTGTTTTTCAGCCAAAGATTTCACAAAATCAAACCAGCCGCTGTTGTCGCAATCCAGGGTATAATTTTGCAGATAATCATTCAAAAGATCGGCAATTTCTGCACGATCAAATTTTTCTTCCCAAACAGGCTTTTCCAGATATTGGCGATAGAAGAAGCCCATATAATCCTTGGCGTCGCTCCAGCGGGAAAGATCCTTTCTGGGCTTTTTGCCTCCTCTGCCGATGGCAAAAATCTCTTCGCTCATCGCGGGGTTTGCAGAAAGATGCGCATAAAATTCCGGGGCAAAATCCTTGGCCCAATCCATCACCCCGTCGCTCACCTCTTTGGCGCTCATCCGGGCGATGGTGTTTTTGGAAACGTCAGACAACTTGTCCAGATCAAACAAACAACCGGAAACGCTCATCTTCTTGGGCGAGAAGGGGAACTCGGTATAATCCTTTTCGGGGTTGGCGGTGCGCCACTCTTCAAAGTTGGAGTTCAAAAGGGTCATCACATATTCGGTGACACAGGCCGGGGCATAGCCCAAACGGCGATAGTCTTCCATATTGGCGCCCATATCCCGCTTGGAGAGTTTTTTCTTGTTGCCGCTTTCATCCAGTTTCATCAACTGGGCAATGTGCATATATTTGGGCAGTTTGAATCCCAAATAAGAAAAGAGCATCAGATGTTTGGCCAAACTGGGCAACCATTCTTCCCCCCGCACCACATGGGTGGTTTCCATCAGATGATCATCCACCGCGTGGGCAAAGTGATAGGTGGGGATGCCGTCGCTTTTCAGCAGAACAAAATCCTCATCGTTTTCGGGGATTTCCAATTTGCCCCGCACCAGATCGGTGAAGGGGATCTTCTTTTCCGCATCGCCTTCTGCCCGCAGCCGCAAAACAAACAGATCGCCCGCTTTCAAATGGGCCTCGGCCTCCTCGGGAGTGATGGCGCGCCAGGCGTTTTGTGCCTCTTTTCTGGCGGCCTCTGCCTCGTGCCAGTCCTTGGTTTTGTTTTCCTGCTTTTTATCCACCCGGTCCAGTTCTTCCTGTTCCTCTTTGGTGGTAAAGGTGGGATAAGCCTTGCCCTCTTTGACCAGCTGTTTGGCATAGATGTGATAATATTCCGCCCGCTTGCTCTGATAATAGGGGCCAAAATCCCCCACCTCGCCAGATTCCGTCACACCCTCGTCAAAGTTCACACCGTAATAGGCCAGGGTGCGGATCAGGCTTTGAGCTGCCCCTTCCACCTCGCGCTTGGCATCGGTGTCCTCAATCCGAAGATAAAAAACACCGCCGCTTTGATGGGCCAGCCGTTCTCCCACCATGGCAGGAAAAAGGCCGCCGAAATGCACAAAGCCGGTGGGGCTGGGGGCGAAACGGGTCACCTTTGCTCCCTCAGGCAGATTCCGCTTGGGGCGGGATTCTTCCAATTCTGCCGGCGTTTTGGTCACCTGCGGGAATAAAAGTTCCGCCATACGAAGATCTTCCGGACGATATTCACACATAAAAGATTCATTCCCCTTTCTCGGGATTCTTTCCTTTTCCTTCGTCGGTAAAAAAGCCGTTTATCAAACAATGTCTTCTGCCGACCGGTTTCTTTTGCTCATAATCAGTTTATTATACAACAATCTGCCGTCGGTTGCAAGGTACTTTCCCGGCCCGACGGCAGATTTTCTCTATATTTTTTATTTGTTCTCTTCCACTTTTTGGGGAGGAATCTCCTGGGCCGGTGCATAGACCCCCACCGGCAAAATCATTTGGGTTTCGGCCCGCAGAATCAATTCCCCATCCACTTCGGAAAAAGAATAAAAAACCTCTTCCAACATTCCCTGATCCCCCAACGCCTCTTTCAGCGCCGCATTCATCCGCCAAACGGCTTCTGTCCGCACCTCTTCTGTTTTGCGCTCTTTGGAAACAGCCTCCAATTCCCGGCAGGTTTCCAGTGCAAAAGAAACGGGCAGACGATCTTCAAAATAATAAAAGCTTCTTTCTTTTTCCAGCCGGTCAAACAACGGAAATTTGCAATTTCCGATCAGATACTCCTTTCCGAAAAGGCGAAAAGAAAGAATCTGCTTTTGCCGTCCGGTGGGAAGGAAAAATTCCCCCTGCAATGGCAATCGGATTTCAAAATCCCTTTGCACACGGGCAAAAATTCTGGCATCCGCGCAAACACTTTGACTGGTGTTGTTGCCTGGCTGAATCTGTT
>JAFQMB010000166.1 GCA_017421095.1 Oscillospiraceae bacterium | reverse complement strand
TGCTTTTTCTTCGCTTTCGTCCCGCAAACGCTTCGTTGGTTTGTGGGACGAGTTTTTGAAAGTGAATGGTTCGCTAAAAAAGCAGGACACCCCAAAAGGATGTCCTGCTTGCTTTTTTGAGTGTTATTTCTTTTTGCGAAGGCTGCGGAGCAAAAGACCCAGAACGAGGCCGATCAGGGCAGGAAGGACCCAACCCAGATTCAGATTGAACCAGGGAAGGTACTTTCCGGCAAAAGCGACCATTCCCTCCAGATGCAGCGCAGACTGCAGAGGGGCGGGCAAAGCCTTTGCAAAATCAAAGAAGGCCGCAAACCAGGTGAAGACTGTGACGCTGATATACACCGTTTTGTCGTGATCGAAGAGTTTCCCCGCCAGAGCCAGCAGGATCAGTGTGATCGCCGGGGGATAGAGCAGCATCAAAACCGGCACGGAATAGCTGATGAGTTTGGAAAGACCCATGTTGGAAACACCGAAGGAAAACACGGTGAAAATAATGGCCCAGGTTTTGTAGGAAAGAGCCTTGGGGAACATTCTGGCAAAAGCTTCTGCGCAGCTGGTCACAAGGCCGAGAGAGGTCTTAAGGCAGGCGCAGATGATGGTGACCGCCAGAATCACGCTGCCTGCAGCGCCGAGATAGTGGCTGGCGATCTGAGCCAGAGCGATACCGCCGTTTTCGGAAGTTTCAAAAAGACCTCTGGACTGAGCGCCCATCAGAATGGTGGCAACATAGATGGCAGCCATCAGAATGCCGGCGAGAATGCCGGAATAAAGAACATCCTTTGCGATGGCAGAATCTTCTGTCACACCCATGGAACGGATAATATCGATGACTACGATGCCAAAGGCAAGGCCGGCGATGGCGTCCATGGTGCCGTAACCCTCAATCAGAGCCGAAAAGAGAGCGGAATTCTGATAGACACCGTCGGGCTCCACGGCGGAGGCGGGAGCGCCGGGGTTGAGCAGGGCTGCAACCACCAAAATCGCGAGGAAAATCAAAAACAGGGGATTGATGACCTTGCCGATCCAGACCGTGATATTGCCGGGGTGCAGAGAAAAGAACAGAACAAGAGCAAAAAAGGCCAGAGAAAAGAGGAACAACGCCATCGATTCGGAAACACCGCTGCCAAGCATGGGGTGGATGCCCGAGGTGAAAGAGGTGGTGGCACATCTGGGAATGGCGAAGAAGGGGCCGATGGTGAGATAGAGGAGGCAGGTGAACACATAGCTGTAACGCTTGTCAACTTTGTTGGCAAGGGCCTGCAGACCGTCGGAATGAGTATTGCCGATGGCGGCAACACCCAGAATGGGAATGCCGACGGCGGTAATGACAAAGCCGATCATGGCAGGGATCACATTCCGGCCTGCCAGCTGGCCCAGATGAACGGGGAAAATCAGATTTCCCGCGCCAAAAAACATACCAAACAGCGTTCCTGCCACCAGAACCCGCTGCTGAAACGTCAATCTGTTTTTAATGAGAAACACATCCTTTCTTTGATTTTCCTATTTTATCATTACATTTGCTTTCTGAGAAGAGTTGATTTGCAGGAAAAAATGCAGAAAATTCAATTGAGAGAACCGGAATGTCATTCTGAACCGGTTTTTGCACAGTATTTTTGTATAGGCTTGCTATTTTGTGGATTTGGTAGTACAATTTTACTGTTACAATTATATAAGTGGAAGGCTTATGAAAATTGAGGAGGATGTCTACATGATCACTTGGAAAAACATGGACACTCTGGCAGCTTATGCGGAGCTTCAGGGTGCCGAGCGTGTCAATCTCGTTGCTGCAATGTCTGGTGAGGGCGGCGCAGAGCGCGTGAAGAGCTACACCGTTCC
>JAFQMB010000165.1 GCA_017421095.1 Oscillospiraceae bacterium | reverse complement strand
TTCTTTATTTTTGGGTGTTTGAAAAATGATTCAAAAGAAACAACTGGCAATTCACTTTACGGGAAAAGCCTGTTGTTTTGATGTTATGAAATTCGAAAAAGCCGCTTGGCGTTTTCTTCGGTTTGGGCAATCAAAAGTGCTTCATCGGTTTGCCGTAAACGGGCCAATTCCGCAACCACAAAAGGCAACAGGGAAGAATCACATCTGACACCCCGGTGAGGCTCCGGCGCCATATAAGGGCAATCGGTTTCGATCAGCAGCCGATCTTCCGGAATTACCACGGCAGAAGCCTTGGGCTTTTTTGCGTTCTTGAAGGTGACACAGCCGTTTAATCCTACATAAAGCCCCAAATCGCAAACCTCTTTTGCAATTTCCGGAGAATAGGAGAAACAGTGCATCACACCGCTTGGCCGATATTTTCGCAGAAGTTGCATCGTGTCTTCACAAGCTTCTCTGCTGTGTAAAATCACCGGAACATCCAATTCTTTTGCTATTTGCAGCTGACGCTCAAATACTTCCTTTTGCTTTTCTCTGGGAGAAAAATCGTAATGATAATCCAACCCAATCTCGCCCAAAGCAACACATTTTTTCTCTTGCAGTTGTGTGCGGATCAGTTCCTCAGTCTCATCATCCCATTCACTTGCCGCGTGTGGATGCACCCCGGAGGCATAATAGACAAAAGGGAAGGCATCTGCCAAAATTTTAGAGGTGTAACAACTTTTTTTGTCACAGGCCACATTGATGATTCCGCTGACCGAGCCGGAAGTAAAGAGTTGCTCCAACAGAGAAAACCCATCGTCGGAAAAACGGGAATCATCATAATGTGCGTGAGAATCGAAAATCCCCATCATCAGTGAATCTTGCTGCCGCAGGGGAGAGAGTCGTCAGCAAACAGCACCTTCACATCACCGTCTGCACCGTCTGCCGCCAAAATCATCCCTTGAGAGAGCAGACCGCAGAGTTTGGCGGGTTTCAAATTGGCGATCACAGTCACCTTTTTGCCGATGAGATCTTCAGGGCGATAGTATTTGGCGATGCCGGAAACTACCTGGCGAGGCTGCTCACTACCGTCATCAAGTGTCAAGCATAAAAGCTTTTCACTCTTTTTCACCGGTTCGCAGGTCAAAACCTGTGCCACGATGAGATCATTCTTCATAAAATCATCAAAGGTGATCTCGGGTTTGATTTCTTTGTTGCTGTCACCGGTGAGATCCACCTCTTTTGCGGCGGCGGCATTCATCTTGGCATAGCGTTCCTGCAGTTCTTCAATCTCTTTGGTTTTTGCTTTTTCATCCAGCCGCTGGAAAAGGGGAGCAGGAGCATTGGTTTCTTTGCCGGACAGCAAATTGCCGAAAACAGCAGCATCCAAATCGGTTTCGGGCTGCACATTCAGTTGGCGGAAGATTTCGTTGGCGGTGTCGGGCATAATGGGGGCCACCATCACTGCCAGCAGACGAATACTCTCCAACAGATTGTAAAGAACGGTACCCAGTCTGTCTTTTTGTGTTTCGTCCTTGGCCAAAGACCAGGGCGTGGTTTCGTCGATATATTTGTTGCAGCGACGGGCGAAATTAAAGATATCCTCAATGCCGGCGGCAATGCGGAACTGGTCAAAATGCTCACACATAGCAGATTTTGCTTCCGCAAAGGCGGCTTTCAGTTCATCATCCAATGCCTCGGGTTTGGTGGGAGCCTGAATCATCCGATCGAAATACTTCTGGTTCATAGCGATGGTGCGGTTGACCAGATTGCCCAGATTGTTGGCCAAATCGGCGTTATAAGAGGCGATCATTCCTTCATAAGAAATGTTGCCATCCTGAGCAAAAGGCATTTCAGAGAGCAGAAAATAGCGCACGGCATCCACTCCGAAGAGATCACAAAGATCATCGGCATAAATCACATTGTTTTTGGATTTGCTCATTTTATCATTTCCGGTGAGCAGCCAGGGATGACCAAACACCTTTTTGGGCAAAGGAAGCCCCAATGCCATCAGGAAAATGGGCCAATAAATGGTGTGGAAGCGCAGAATGTCTTTGCCGATCACATGGCAGTCACAGGGCCAGAATTTCTCAAACTGTTCACTGCTGCCGTCGGGATCATAACCCAGTGCGGTGATATAGTTGGAAAGGGCATCCACCCAAACATAGATCACGTGTCCTTCATCAAAATCCACCGGAACGCCCCATTTGAAGGTGGTGCGGGAGACGCAAAGATCCTGTACGCCGGGGAGAATGAAATTGTTGAGCATTTCGTTTTTGCGAGATTCGGGATAGATAAAATCAGGATTGTTTTTGATGTGTTCCACCAAACGATCCTGGTATTTGCTCATTTTGAAGAAATAGGCTTCTTCCTTTTCCTTGCGTACCGGACGGCCGCAATCGGGGCAGCAACCGTCTTTCAATTGGCTGTCGGTATAAAAGGTTTCGCAGGGAACACAATACCAACCCTCATATTCCGATTTATAAATGTCGCCCTGATCATAAAATTTCTTAAAAATTTTCTGAACGCAAGCTTCGTGTTCGGGATCGGTGGTGCGGATAAAATGGTCGTAGTTGCAGTTCAGTTTGTCGTTGATTTCGCGGATCTGGCCGGCCACTTTGTCCACATATTCCTTGCAGGAGATATTGGCAGCTTTTGCGTATTCTTCGATCTTTTGGCCGTGCTCGTCGGTGCCGGTCAGAAAGAAGACGTCATAACCCATCTGCTTTTTATAACGGGCCACCGCATCGGTCATAACGATTTCATAGGTGTTGCCCACATGAGGTTTTCTGGAAGTGTAGGTGATGGCGGTGGTGATATAATATTTCGGCTTCATATGATGATGCCCTCCGTTTGTCTGACGCCTCTGCGAATGGGCAGAAAGCGCGATATTTAATACCCATCTATTTTACCATTGTGTGTAGCAAGATGTCAAATGATTCCACGGATTTTGTTTGGAAGCGTTTGACAAACAGAGATTCTTGCGGTATAATGCCGTTTGCGAGCAAGCTGTGTGGTAGCGGGCAGCGCCCGTGAGGGTCTGCGCGAGGAAAGTCCGAGCTTCACAGAGCAGGATAGCTGCTAACGGCAGCCGAAGGCGACTTCAGTGGAGAGTGCAACAGAGAGATACCGCCGCAGATAATCTGCGGTAAGGGTGGAAAGGCGAGGTAAGAGCTCACCGACCGGCAGGAGACTGTCCGGCCCTGTAAACCCTATCCGAAGCAACATCTGACAGAACATAAAAACCGTCTGCTCGGCGGGTTCGCCCAGATGGCACCGAGCTGACCCGGCGACGGGCAGCCAAGATAGATTACCACATTCAACAGAACTCGGCTTATAGGCTTGGTCGCATTTTGAATCATCACCGACAGAAGAACGGATCTTCTGTCGGTTTTCTGTTGCCAGAGCTTATTTTGAAAAAAACTTTCAAAATTGCGAAAAAAAGAGTTGACTTTTTGCTTCCGGAGTGATAAAGTATATAGGCGCTCAAACGAGCGCGCCCAAATATGTGCCTGTAGCTCAGCCGGATAGAGTGTTTGGCTACGAACCAAAAGGTCAGGGGTTCGAATCCCTTCAGGCACGCCAAAAATCCTCGTTCTTATGAACGGGGATTTTTTATTTTCACGATTCATTCTTCCTTCGTTTGTTGCGAACTTGAAAAATACATTTTCAAAAAAGGGAAAAGGAATCCAAGTTGCGAAAAAATCTTGAGTTTTTTTGTCGGATAAGGTATACTGTAAAAAAATCTGTGGACCGGAATTTATCTTATCAGCGACTGGAGAATTTGCAGCATGGAAGTGAATTACAAAAACAAAAAACGCTACAACACCGCGAAATACCCCATCCGCCAACCGATTCTGATCACCTGGCTGATCTATTTGCTCAGTTTCTTTTCTCTGATCGGAAAGAAATATCGCATCGAAAAGATCAACACCGAGGGGCTCAAACCTCCGTATATTCTTTTGAGCAACCACATGCATTTTATTGATTTCAAACTGGCTGCGCTGGCAACCTTCCCCCATCGGGTGAACAATATTGTCAGCATCGACGGTTATTATCGCCGTCCCTGGCTGATGGAATTGATCGGCTCTATTTGCAAGCGGAAATTCACCACTGATCTGCATCTGATCAAGGCTATCCGTCGGGTGATCAAAAAGGGTGATGTGCTTTGCATGTATCCCGAAGCCAGATATACCCCTATCGGGACCACTGCTTATCTGCCTGAATCTTTGGGCAAACTGGTCAAGATGAATAAGGTGCCCGTGGTAGTGATTCTGCACCACGGAAATTATCTCCATTCGCCTTTCTGGAACTATCGAAAAAAGCGCAAAGCACCGCTTTATACCACTATGACTCAGATTCTGACCGCCGAACAGGTGCAGTCAATGAGCGTGGAGGAGATCAATGCCGCCATCAGCAAGGCGATGACATACAACGAATATCAATATCAAAAGGAAAACGGAATTCTGATCACCGAGCCTTATCGCGCTGAAGGGCTGCATAAGGTGCTTTATCATTGCCCCCATTGTATGACCGAATCCAAGATGGCTTCCAAGGGGAGTGAAATTTATTGCACCTCCTGCGGAAAGCGCTGGGAACTGAAGGAAGACGGTTCGTTGGAAGCAAAAGAAGGGGAGACGGAGTTTTCTCATATACCCGACTGGTTCGAATGGGAACGGGAACAGGTGAGAAAAGAGATCGAAAGCGGCAATTATTCCTTCTCTGATCAGGTTGAAATTTATTCGCTACCCCGTTGTATGAAATTTGAAGAACTGGGAACCGGCACTTTGACTCATGATCCGGAAAACGGTTTTATTATTCGTGGGGAATACAACGGTAGTCCTTATAAAATTCAAAGGTTGCCCGGCGCTATGAACAGCCTTCATGTCGAATACGATTATTGTTACATCAAACCTTTCGACTGCGTGGATATCTCGACCGAAAACGACTCTTTCTATTGCTATCCCACAAAGGAAAACGTGATCACCAAACTGGCTTTTGCCACAGAAGAGGTCTTTAAGTCTAAACATAAAAAATCATACAGGAACCGC
>JAFQMB010000164.1 GCA_017421095.1 Oscillospiraceae bacterium | reverse complement strand
CATCGTTAATTACACGCAAGAGGATGTCACCACTGCAGACGGCGTTGTGCCCGCCGGCAGCTATCTTCCCATCGGTTGGGAAGCCTGAATTAATTTTTATCGCAGACGAAAGGAGGAGGTCATGAAAATGGCAGCATCGACCGAGCAAAAGACCAAAAACAAACCGAAACGGCTGCGCTCCCTTGAAAAGCAGCAAAGAAGCTGGGGATGGCTCTTCCTTTCCCCCTGGTTGGTGGGCATTACCTTGTTTTTCGTTCTGCCCATGTTCCAATCGGTTTTGTATTCCTTCAGCAAGATTTTGATCACCGATAACGGCTTTGAATTGGAATCGGTGGGGTTCAAAAACTATCTTTATTTCTTCACCGAAAGCACCACCTTTGGCCCTTATTTGACCGAAACCATTTGGCAGATCATTCCCTCGGTTTTGATGATCCTCGCCTTCAGCACCGTGATCGCTCTGGTTTTGAAAAGCAATTTCTTCGGCCGTTCTCTGGCCCGTGCAGTCTTTTTCTTCCCGGTGATCATCGCCTCGGGTGTTGTGATCACCATTTTGAAAGATCAGGTGATGATGTCCGGCTCCTCTGTTTCGGATATGTCCCCCTCTTATCTTTTCCAGGCCCCCGATCTGGTCAACACCTTTTCCCAGCTTGGCATTCCGGATCAATTGCTTTCTTCTATCACCACAATTCTGAATCAGATCTTTGATCTGACCTGGAAATCTGGCGTTCAGATTTTGCTTTTGTTGGCAGCAGTCAATAACATTCCCGGCAGTTTTTATGAGGTGGCGGATATGGAAGGGGCCACCGCTTGGGAAAAGTTCTGGAAAATCACCTTCCCCACCATTTCTCCCACTATGCTGGTGGTCATTACCTATACCATCATCGACTCTTTCACCGATTACGGGAATCTGATCATGCAGATGCTGCAGGATTATTATCGCAATAACAACTATGCATACAGCGCCACCATCGGTGTGATTTATTTTGTCTGCATTCTGTTGGTGATTGGGTTGGTCAATCTCATCTGTCGCAAATTCATTTTCTATGCTTCCGAATAATCCCCGAAAACAAGAGAAAGGAGGGGGAAAAGGAATATGACCGCAAAACAAAACACACAAAACAGCCTGCCGCAAACAATCTTCAGACGAAAGCTCCCCAAACTGTTGCTTTCATTGTTTCGCAGTGTTTTTCTGCTGGGTGTTGGGTTTGTGATGCTCTATCCGGTTTTGTTTATGACTTCTGAATCTTTCAAAACCGTTTCAGACACCTTTGACCCCACCGTAATCTGGATCCCCAGCAGCTTTCAGCTTTATAACTTCAAAATGGCCTTTGACCTGATGAACTATGGGCAGGCCTTGATCAACACCGTGACCATTTTGATCCCCAGCGTGATTTTACAGGTGGCCTCCTGCCTGTTTATTTCCTATGGTTTTGCCCGTTTCAAGGTGCGCGGAATCAACTTTTTCTTCGGCCTTTTGATCTTTTCCATCATCGTTCCGGTGCAAAGTTATATGATTCCCTTGTATGTCAATTTGCAGTCTATGCACCTTTTGAACACCAGCTGGCAATTTTATCTGCAGGCTCTTCTCGGAACCGGTATTCGCTCCGGGCTTTATATCTTTATTCTGCGGCAGTTTTTCAAAAACCTGCCCAAAGAATTGGAAGAAGCCGCTTATATTGACGGCTGTAATCCCTTCTTCACCTTCCTTTATGTTACCATGCCCAATGTGAAGCCGGCCATTTTGACCATCACCGTCTTTTCGGTGGTTTGGTATTATAACGACTATGTTCTTTCGGGAATGTTGCTCAACGATCATTTCCCCCTGTCTGTCACCCTGACCGGTGTTTCCACCGCCTTGAACAACCAACTGCAAAATATGGCAGGGCAGACTCTGGGTGCCGATATCAAACTGCTCAGCGATGCTATTTTGGCGGCCGCCTGCCTGATCGTGGTGTTGCCGCTGATCAGCCTTTATTTGGTGGTGCAGCGATATTTCACCGAAGGGGTTGAACGAACAGGCATTGTCGGTTAAAATGAATTGCAACCAAAATATGGAGGAAAACAAGATGGATTTCAAAAAAGGATTGGCTTTTCTGCTGGCTTCCTTGATGGTTTTTTCGCTCTTTGCAGCCTGCAATCCCAACACAACGCCCGAATCTTCTTCTGGGGAAGAGAGCAGTTTGGAAGAAACCGCTTCCCAAAATGAAACGTCCGAAACAAGCAAGGAAGAAACGAATGAATCTTTTTCTGCTTCTGAAAGCAGTTCAAAAGAAGAAGGAACTTCTGCCAAGCCGGAAGGTTCTTCTTCCAAACCGGAAGGCTCTTCCGTAAAGCCGGAAAATTCTTCCGCAAAACCCGAACAATCCTCTGCCAAACCGGAGAGTTCCTCCTCCAAGCCGGAGGTTTCTTCTCAAAAACCGGAGATCAGTTCGCTTGTCAAGCCCGAAGAACCCATTGTACCGGGCAACAAGGCCTATTTTTATGATATTTGGGAAAAGGAACTGGCTTATCTCGCTTCGATGCAGTTGGATAACGGTGCCCTGCCGATGACGGCGGCCAAAAACGGCAATGTGACCATGAATCCTTATTTTGCCGACTTTGCGGCAATGGCACTTCTGGATGCCGGAAAAACCTATCAAGCCCAGGTGAAAAAATACATCCAATGGCACATGGCCCATCTGAACACCGCCGCCACCGACTATAACGGGGTGGATGGAACCATCTATGATTATACTTTGGTGGTGGATGATGGTGTGGTCATCAAAGAAAACATCAACATCAACGACCAGGGCAAGAAGCAGTATGACTCCACCGACTCTTATGCAGCCACCTTCCTGGAAGTCTGCAACAAATATGTCAAAGCCACCGGCGATTCTGCGCTGATCAAAGGATATGCCAACGAGATCAGCCGGATCATCTCTGCTATGGGGGCAACGATGGATAACGATTTGACCTATGCCAAGCCCGATTATAAGGTGCAGTATCTGATGGATAACTGCGAGGTCTATTCCGGTTATCTGGCCGCTGCAGAGTTGTATGAAACCGCCCTTTCCGGGGTGAGCGGCGCTTCTGCCAAGGCAAAAGAGATGCGGGATACCGCCAAAAAGGTTTCCGATGCCATTGAAGACCGGATGTGGAATATGGTTGGAAAATATTATGAGCCTGCGGTGGATCGCTTTGGCAACAGTATGTATCGTTTTTCCTGGAATAATTTCTATCCCTCTGCCACCGCCCAGTTGTTCCCCATCTGCTTTGGTCTGCTTTCTCCCGATTCTGCAAGAGCACAACAGCTTTATCGCGATTTCAATGCTGCTTTTTCCACCGGGGAAGACAAAAAGACCTGGGAACAAATCTCCATTCCGGATGCCTTCTTCTGGGGCGCCATTCCCCACACCGCTGCGATGATGGGCGATAAAGACCGTGTGACCAGTTATGTGACAAACTATGAACGGGCAATGAAAAAACATGCTTATCCCTTGTATAACGCCGATATTGCCCGGGTTGCAATGGCCTGCTATGTGATGGCTTCTCAACTTTGATCAACAAAGGAAGCGATGAGAGATGCCCTCTGTTATCCTTTTTGAATCCGACCGCGCTTTTTTGAAGGAATTAAAGCAGACGGAACTTGCTTATCTTTCCTCTATGCAGCTGCAAAACGGTGCCATCCCTATGAATCGGATCTCGTCCGGCCAGGTACTCTGTAATCCGTATTTTGCCGATTTTTCTGCTTTGGCCATGTTGGAAAGCCAAGAAAATGCGGTGTGGAATGGCATCAAAAAATATCTGCAATGGCATTTTTCTCATCTGAATTTTTCGGATTATAACGGTCTTTGCGGCACCATTTATGATTATACCCTGACGGTGGAAGAGGGAAGATGTGTCCATGAGGCGGTTGTTCATCGTCCCGAGGGCATTCCCTGTTATGATTCCACCGATTCCTATGCCGCCACTTTTCTGCTCCTTTGTGCCAACTATGCAGAAAAGGCACCGGATGATGAAATTTTGGTTGCCAATACTCCAAAAATCGAAGAGATCATCGGTGCTATGAGCGCCACAATGGATCAAAATCTGACCTATGCCCGCCCCGATTATCCGGTGCAGTATTTAATGGATAACTGCGAAACCTTTGCCGGGTTTTGTGCAGCTAAAAGGCTTTATGAAACGGCCCTTTCCTTTTTGCCCGATGCCGGAAAAAAGGCCGAAGAGATGAAGCAAACAGCAGAGAAGATACAAAAAACCGTTTGCAGTGCCCTTTGGCGAGAGGATCATTTTTCTGTTGCGGTCAATGCCCAAAAAGAAGACCTGCTGCCTTTTTCCTGGACAGAGTTTTATCCCTCTGCCACCGCCCAACTCTTTCCCATTCTGTTTGGTGTCATCTCTCCCGATTCTGATAAAGCAAAAAAGGTTTACGAAGCTTTTTGTTACCATTATGCCGGGAAGGATGCCGAATGGAACTGGCCGATGCACAAAATTCCCTCTAAAAGTTATTGGTCGGTGATGGCGGTTGTCGCTGCCAAAATGGGAGATGTTTCCCGTGCCGTCTGTTATTTGAAGCAATATGCCCTTCGGAGCGTTTCCCATCAAAAACCGCTTTATAATGCCGATATCGGCTGGGCCATTCTTGCCTGCAGTTTGCTCTTGTCTGATTCATCCAAAACACACCTGTTGGTGTGTGAATAAACAAACTTGTTTTTGAGCCAAAAAGGAGGATTTCCGATGAAACGTTTGATGAAAATTTTATCAGTGTTGCTTTGTCTGATGTTGGTTTTAGGCGCCTTTACCGCCTGTGTCGGCGGTGGCGGTGAGGATACCAGCACGCCTCAGGGCGGCGGCGATTCCGAACGGGATGCCAAAATCCGCGCCGAGCAAAAAGAGGTCAGCCTTTTGGTGCCCGGTTATGACGGAACAGATCCCGACAGTTATTACACCAAAGCCATCGAGAAATTTGAAAAAGACTATGGCAAAGAGGTTAAAATCATCCAGGCCGTCGGGGAACAGCTTTGGAACGAAAAGGTTGCCGCCCAGATTGCCGCCAAAGATCCGGTGGGTGTGTTTGTGATCAGCGTCGACCAGTATCTCGGGATGTATCAGAAAAACTATCTGATGCCCGTCAACGATTATGTGGATCTCACCAAAAAGGGCAATCAGATCGAAGTGATGAATGACTTCATCTGCTTTGACGGCAAATATTATGCCGCCGGTGTTTCCGCCACTCCTTATGTGCTTTACTATAATAAAGACATTCTCTCTGCCAACGGTTATGATCCCGACGAACCCAAAAACCTTTATGAAAAGGGCGAATGGACCTGGGAAAAGTTCGTGGAAATCGCCCGCACCTGCACCGATGAGGAAGCCGGCATCGTGGGCCTTGAGAATATGTTTGACGAAGTGTTCCAGGCTTCCAACGCCTGCGCTGCCGTCAAGTTTGAAAACGGCAAGTATGTTTTGAATCTGGGCACGCCCGAAATGCGCCACACCCTTGAAATGGTGCAGGATATCTTCAATAAGAATGTGGTCTGCGGAAACGGTTATGTTACCGGCCAGAACAAGTTCCTGAAGGGGAAGTCCGCCATGCACGGTGCCTATGCTTATGAAGAGTCTGTCTTTATGGAACTGAAAAATTCCGGCGCTCTGAAAATGGATTTCGGCGTCACCGCTTTCCCTGTGGGCCCCGATAACAAGGACAAGAAGAACTTCGGTCACTCCACCGGTTATGCCATCTCTACCGGTTATGCCGCACCTTACAGCGCCGGTATGCTGATCGAATATATTCTGGATGCTGCGGATGAGGTCAACCAGACCAAGGAAGGTTTGCTGATGGAAGGCAGCCGCGAACTTTATGATTCTTTGGCTGAGAATCTTTACATCCCTTCTTATACCGACGGCATTCTGGAACGCGGCTTCGGCGCCTTCTATCTGCTTTACGGCGCCAGAGAAGGGGAGGACATCAACCAAATCCTCTCTTCTTATGAAACTACCTATCAAAAGATGGTAGACGACGCCAATGCCCTTTTGAAATAACCGTTTGTTTAAAACAGACCGCGGAAGAAAAATGTTTCCTCCGTGGTCTGTGACCCATCTTGACACATATGAGGAGGACCTCTGAAATGAATGTATACGCCTGTACACCCATTCCGGCCAGACGCGTTTCCAAAAACGGAAAAGTAGAACTGCGGGTTACCACTGAAGCGGCTTCCTTTGTGCGCATTTCGGTTGATTATCAGGACGGAACAATCCTGCCTTTGGGCGTGTTTCCCTTGGCAAAGGACACCGTTTGCCAAAAGATTTATCCGGATTTGCAAGGGGTATTGGGGCGCTTTTTGTTTGTTGTGGAATTTTTGTCTGGAACGGAAGAAGTCTTGTAT
>JAFQMB010000163.1 GCA_017421095.1 Oscillospiraceae bacterium | reverse complement strand
GCTGTTATTTCGGCCGCTGATGATATTGTTGATGGTCGATTGCGTTACACCGCTTATACTGCCCAGTTTGTTGAAAGAGATCTCATTTTCCTGACAAAGTTCTATGATTCTCTGTCGAACAGCTTCTCCTACCGTCACGGGTATCACCCCTTTTCAAGTAAAATGATATCCATATCCACTTGAAAAGATTACCTCTTTTGAGTTAAACTAACTCAAAAGAGGTGGAAATGATGAAAACCTGCACATTTTTCGGACACAGGGATGGTTTTGGATTGGACAGAGAAACCCTTCGCCGGACAATCGAAGAACTGATCCGTCAAGGGATTGATACTTTTTATGTGGGAAATCAGGGGCAGTTTGACGGCGCGGTTTACAGTTGCCTGAAACAACTTCGCACCATCTTTCCGCACATTCGGATTTGGGTTGTCCTCGCCTATCTGCCCACGGAAAAAAGAGAATCGGAAGATCTTTCCGACGCCATCTACCCGGAGATTGAAGGGCCGCCCAAATTCGCCATCGACCGCAGAAACAGATGGATGCTGCAACGGGCGGAAGTTGTGATCTGTTATGTCTGCCATATCACAGGCGGAGCTTATAAATTTGCCAAACTGGCCAAACGGCAGGGAAAAAAGGTGATCAACCTTGGGTGTGCAGAAATCGAACGGTGATGCTCTCACACGCAGCCTTGTCGGTTGCTTTCCCGCTCTCTCCGTCACCTGCGACGACAGTTTCCTCCCGGGAAAAATCTCCCTCTCCGAGGGAGGTGGCATTTGCGAAGCAAATGACGGAAGGAGTGGACGAGGTAAGCGGCAGCCCATAGCGGAGAGGACATATTATGACACAAAGAAAAGCCCCCGGCCAAGCCGGGGGCTTTGTTATCCGAAAAATCTCAATCTTTCTTCGGGGCGGAGAATCCCTCCTCTCGCAGAAGCGAGATGGAATGATCCAAATAGACCTTGTTCACAGCGGCGATCACCGTGTTGCGCAGCATGGTTTTGGGGATGGAGTTTTCCACCCAAACCATTTCATAGTTGCTGGAAATGCCATAGGTGTAAAACAAAAGTTTTTCAAATTCTTTGCAAAAATAAATATAGGCGACCTTGGCAGGATAGGTGCGGTGCTGCATTTCAATCAACACCTGTAAGTCTTCCAGAGAAAGAACACTTTTGGCAATGGCAATAAAAATCAGATAGGCGATCTGTTCCCGGCTATATTGCTTTTTGACCGGATTATCGATCAACTTTTTCTTCACATAGTTGGCGATCATAGAGCCGGTGATGGTCACTCCCGAAAGAGGTGCCAACACACCCGAGATATATTTTGTGGTCTGCTCCAAAAAGAGACCCACGTCGGGAATGGTGTCATATTCCGGCAGTTTGAAACAGGCGATTGCCTCCTGCATCTGTTTTTCAAATCTTTCTTCCATCGGCCGTTATCTTCCTTTCCCTTTACAATCATCTGCCCTTTTTCTTGTTCCGATCATATCACATTTTTTCCCATATTACAAGGAAAATCACCTAGAAATCGCCTTTTTGCCCATTATGCCTGACCACCGGCCCGACCCTACCCGTGTTTTTATCAAATTTATAAAACTTTTTCATCGGTTTTTCAAAAACTCTTGACACAAAATCAAAAAAACTCTAAAATAATTGTAACCTGCCCGATTATGCGGGAGATTGGAGTTGACAGTGTATGTCTTTTCGTCTGGTAGCCGATTCTTCTTCCAACCTTTTCAGCTTTCCGGAAGCGGATTTTGATTTTGTTTCTTTGAAGATTAACTGTGAAGATCAGGAGTTTATTGATACCCCCGAACTGGATATTGCAAAAATGAACGCCTTTTTGAAAGAGAGCCGCAGCCGTTCCGGTTCCTCCTGCCCCAACGTTTCCGATTGGCTGGCTTCTTTCGGAGATGCAAACGAGATCTTTGCCGTTGCCATCACCAGTTCTCTTTCCGGCAGTTATGCCGCCGCCAAAAATGCGGCCGAGGAATATATGGCAGAGCATCCCGAACGGAAGGTCTGCGTGATCGATTCCCTTTCCGCCGGCCCGGAATTGCAGCTTTTGATCGAAAAGATCCACGAATTGGACAAAACGGGCCTTTCTTTTGAAGAAACCGAACAGGCGGTGCGGAATTATTTGAAGAAAACGCGCCTGGCCTTTACCTTGAAAAGTTTGAACAATCTGGCCAAAAACGGCAGAGTTTCCATTGCGGTGGCAACCCTGGCAGGGGTGTTGGGCATTCAGCTGGTTGGCGCAGCCTCGGAAGAGGGAACGCTTCAGCCCCTTCACAAATGCCGCGGCGAAGCTCGCAGTCTTGCCTGTGTTTTTGAAACCATGAAAGAGGCCGGATATGCGGGAGGGAAAGCGGTCATTTCCCATTGTTTGAATCTGCCTGCCGCCGAAAAACTCAAAGAGCTCATCTGTCGGGTGGTCCCCAATGCGTCCGTCCGTTTGGTTCCCACCGGCGGCCTTTGCAGTTTTTATGCCGAAACCGGCGGTCTGCTTGTGGGTTACGAAACCCTTTAAGCGACAGCACAGTTCCATAAAAACAACCTTACATCACAAAAAAGATCCTCTGCCTCTGAAAAGCAGGGGATCTTTTTGTTTTAATACAAGTCCCTTTCATTCTGCCCGCTCACAAAACCTCACAAGGGCTGACCTTGCACCCGACTTCGTCGATTGCTCTCCCAAAGAGAGAGCCTTTTCAGGGCTTTCGGTAGTTGCCTCTCCCCTTGGGAGAGAGACTCTCTTTCTTCGAAGGAGTAGCACCGCAGATGACAGAGCAGGCATCATCACCGTTCGATTTCTGCATTCCCAAGGTTGATCACCTTTTTTCCCTGCCGTTTGGCCAACCGGGCAAACTTATAAGCTCCGCCGGTGATATGACAGACATAGCAGATCACAACTTCTGCCTGCTGCAGCATCCATCTGTTTCTTCGGTCGATGGCGAATTTGGGCGGCCCTTCGATCTCCGGGTAGATGGCGTCGGAAAGATCTTCCGATTCTCTTTTCTCTGTGGGCAGATAGGCGAGGACAACCCAAACCCGAATGTGAGGATAGCCGGTGCGAAGTTGTTTCAAACAGCTGTAAACCGCGCCGTCAAACTGCCCCTGATTTCCCACATAAAAGGTGTCGACCCCTTGATGAATCAGTTCTTCAATTGTCCGGCGAAGGGTTTCTCTGTCCAATCCAAAACCATCCCTGTGTCCAAAAAATGTGCAGACCAACACAACATCCCTCCCGAGTTAGTGATATGTCGCTATTATAGCATATTTTTTGGAGTTAGTGAACAATCACTAATGCCGGGCTTTGATTTCGGGTATCATATTAGTGATAAATCAGCCGGGAGGGATATGCGTGAACACAGTTGAAACAATTGCACAAAGAATTCGCCAACTGTGCAAGCAAAACGGCATTACCCCAAACGGGTTGAGCAATTTATCTGCCGTTCCCCAATCAACCATCAAAAGTATCTTGAACGGTGAAAGCCAAAATCCCGGCAGTGTTACGATTAAAAAATTGTGTGACGCTTTTGAGATTACGCTCGGTGAGTTTTATAACACTCCCGAATTCGATGCGTTGGAACAGGAAATCAAATAAAAACTCCCTTGACAGTTTGCCGTCGAGGGAGTTTTTGTATGCTGTGTTTTTTCGGAAGAGAACAATCAATCCTGCCAATCGGCAACGCTCAAAAGGCCGTCCATAATGGTGGAGGCGCACCAGCCGGTATAGATGGAATACATGCCGCCCTCATCAATCTCGTTGTTTTGATTGGCTCTGCCATCCCAAATCTCTTTGTCCGGGTGATAACTGCCCCGCCAGGCGCCGTCCCAGAAAGGACTCTCGTTTTTGCATTGGATCCGAAGAAGAAAATCGGCCAAATCCTCGGCGGCGGTGCGATAAAGTTCCTCTTTTGTCAAAGAATAAAGTTCACAAAGGCCCATCCGCGCAAACCCTTGGGTATAAACCAGATCGCAAAGGGCCGGGTCGGTCTGCAACGAGGCAGAAAGGCTCTCTTCGTCGCTACCCAT
>JAFQMB010000162.1 GCA_017421095.1 Oscillospiraceae bacterium | reverse complement strand
TGATTCTGGTGTTATCCAATTCTTACTCCTCCTTTATCGCCAGTTTCGCCTTCGTATTACAAAGGCTTGGGCAAAGCCCATACCCCTATGGTTGCACGCATCCAAAGGCTCCCTCCGGGAGGGAGCTGTCACCGAAGGTGACTGAGGGAGAGTGCGTTACAATGAAGTTAGTACAAATCTAAAGTCACGCAGGCTCCTTCCGTCACGCTACGCGTGCCACCTCCCTCTCAGAGGGAGGCTTTCGTTAGCTCCATTATAACACAAATCGGCAGAGAAAACAATGTCTCTGCCGAAATTTATGGGTATCCGTAGGAGAGACCTGCGGTCTCCCGCGGGCGAACACAGTTCGCCCCTACCATATTTCCCAAAACATCCTTATGAGAACCAGCCTAAGCAAGGCGGCTTTTGTTAGCAATTAGTCTTTCACAATTTCCGGATATGCTTCCCGCAGCCAGGTGGTGTATTCCCCATAAAGTCTGGCGGCTTCTTTATATCCGCAATAGGCGATGGAATCGGGCTTGGTCAAAAGGCCCTGGAATGCAAAAACCAAAACCTCATCCACAAAGGGCGAGCAGGCGGCAAGCTGGGCTTTCAGGCGTTCCCAAGAGGTGGAGATCAAACGGCTGTCCAATCTGTTTTCCCCGTTGTCCCATTCGAAAGTTTCCACATCGGCCCAAAGAGCGCTTCTGCCGGCCTCATCATGAGCCTTGCGCAGATTCGCAAAGGAAATGGCGCTCTGTTCAATGGTGCAGGCCTTGCATCCGACACAGTCCTGATAGGCAATGATGTCGCAGTCAAGACGCCGCAGCTGATCCACATATGTTTCATCATAAACCGCCGAAGCCGTTCCGTAAGGAGCAATCAAAATCTTTCCTTCCGGCTTCAGACGACGCATATCCACCGCAGTTTCATTGACATAGCGAATGAAATCTTCCGGATAATAAGGATTGATGTAAGCCTCTCTTGCAAGATACCAGCCGTAAAAACTCTCGTGGTGACCGTATTTTTCGACCAATTCTTCCAAAATCCCGATCCGTTCTTTTTTCAAGGTTTCATCAAAAACATCGGCAAATTCATAAGAATTGTAATAATCGTTGGTCATAAAGATCTTCAAACCGTGACGGTCAGCGGCAGAAAGCACCACTTCCAGCGGATCTTCACTGCCCAGTTTCACCACTTTATTGGCAAACTTGGAATCATAAATGCAATCTTTACCGTCCAGACCGCCAAAGGTGTTGACCAGCACCAGATACTTTTGCCCGATATCCGAAAGATCCTTCATAAAAGCATCCCACTGTTCGGGGGTATAGGCATGGGTCACAGTATCCCAATAATCATAGCGCAGATCCTGGCACTCTCTTGTGGGATTATACAACCAATAGATGATGAACCATCCGCCCACAATGGGCTTCATTTTTTGTTCCATACAGCATCCTCCTAAAAATTGGTTTTCGGACAAATTTATTTTAATCAATCCTCACTTTTGCTGTCAATCCCCTTATGATTTTTGACCATTCGATAGACAAATTCGCACCAAAGAATCGTTGCGAAATGGCCCATTTTATGGTAATATAAGATATCTCACAACGGAAGGAGGGTTATCAGGATGGATGAGCGAACTGAACAACTGGAAATTCTGGAAGGTTGTGTGGAAGATATTACTTTTCGCAATCAGGAAACCGGATTCACTGTTTTAGAACTCTCTTCCGGCGGTGCGCTTTACACCGTTGTGGGCAACACCACCGATCTGCAGGTGGGCGAAACGGTAAAGGCAATCGGAAATTTTGTCACCCACCCCACCTTTGGCCCTCAATTCAAAGCACGGCTGATGGAACGGCAGATGCCCGCCACCGCTTCCGCCATTTTGAAATACCTTTCCTCCGGCGCCATCAAAGGGATCGGCCCTGCTACCGCCAGAAAATTGGTGGAAGCTTTTGGATCACAAACCCTTGAGGTGTTGGAAAAGGAACCCGAACGGCTTCGCTGTATCAAGGGATTTTCTGCCGAACGAATCGAAAAAATCAGCGAAGAAGTGGCAAGAATTTTCGGGATGCGAACCGTGATGCTTTTTTTGGCCTCTTATGGCATCACCCCGGCAGAAAGCGTTTTGATCTGGAACAAATGGGGATTGAAAACCACCGATATGATCTTTGAAAACCCCTTTGCCCTTTGCGCTGCCGATCTTGGAATCGCCTTTGAACGGGCAGACCGTATCCGGGAAGCGGTTGGCATTTCCGAAGACTCTGTCTGTCGGGTAAGAGGAAGTTTGGTTTATATCCTCACCCAAAATCTTCACAACGGACACACCTGTCTGCCCCTGGAACCGGTTCTGGAAATGGCGGGGAAACTGCTTTCCTCTTCCCTTGAAGCGATGGAAGCGGCGGTCAAACAAGCAATCAAACAAGGTGAATTGGTTGCATCGGAATGGGAAGATCGAATCTATCTTTATCTGCCTGAACTTTATCAGGCAGAGGAATACTGCGCCGAACGTTTTCTTTTGGCAACCGAAAATTGTGACGCCTCTCCCCTGCCAATGGATAAACTTTTAAATGATCTTGGCAAAAATCAAGAGATGGTCTACGATGGGGCACAAAAATCAGCCATCGTCTCGGCCCTTTCCAAGGGGATCACCGTTTTAACCGGCGGCCCCGGCACCGGAAAAACCACCACCGTCAACGCCATCTTATCCGTTTTGGAGCGCCGAGGTGAGCGTGTTTTACTCACCGCCCCCACCGGTCGGGCTGCCAAACGGCTGCAGGAGGTCACCGGAAGAGAAGCCAAAACCATCCACCGGCTTTTGGAGGCAGGTGTCACCTCAGCAGGGGCATATAAATTTGCAAGAAACAGACAAAATCCCCTTCTTTGCGATGTGTTGATCGTTGACGAGATGAGTATGGTGGACATCACTTTGATGTCTCATCTCCTTGCTGCCTGCCCCTTGAACGCCCGATTGGTTTTGGTGGGCGATCACAATCAGCTTCCCAGCGTGGGACCCGGAAATGTCCTTCGGGATTTGATTGATTCCGAGGCTGTTCCGGTCGTCACCCTCAATAAAATCTTCCGTCAGGCAGAAGAAAGCGCCATCGTCACCAACGCCCACCGAATCATCAAGGGTGAACAGCCGGATTTAAAGATTCGTTCCTCAGATTTCTTCTTCCTTTCTTCCAAAGAAAACAAAGAGACCGCCAAAACCGTCTGCGATCTCTGTTCCTATCGTCTGCCCGGCAGTTACGGATTTGATCCCCTGTGGGATATCCAGGTCATCGCCCCTTCCAAAATCGGCGAGGTTGGCACCATGGAACTCAACCGTCTGCTTCAAGAATCACTCAATCCTCCTGCCAAAAATAAAGGCGAAGTGACCTTTGGTGCTGTTTGTTTCCGCAAGGGCGACAAAGTGATGCAAAACCGAAACAATTATGACATTCAGATCGTTCGCACCGATACCGGTGAAGTTTCACAAGGAGTGTTCAACGGTGACATTGGTGTCATTGAGTCCGTCGACCGCGGCAGCGAAGTGATTACCGTTCGCTTTGAAGATAAGATTGCAGATTATGCAAAAGAGCAACTTTTCCAACTGGAACTAGCCTATGCTATCACGGTGCACAAAAGCCAAGGGTCGGAATTCGAAGCGGTCATTTTGCCCCTTTTGCCCGGTCACCGAAACCTTTATTATCGCAATCTTTTTTACACTGCTGTCACCCGCGCAAGAAAACTGCTGATCATCCTGGGTCGGGAAGAAACGGTCACCAAAATGGTTAACAACGACCGTAAAAGTCGAAGATTTTCAAATTTGCGGCGTCTGTTGCAGCGTTCGGAGGAAGCAAAATGAAAATCCTTTCCTTTTTGGCGAGTCTTCTCTTTCCTAATGCTTGCCCCTTTTGCGACAAACTCCTTTCCTTTGACGAACTTGCCTGCCCCGGTTGTGTTCGTCATCTTCAAAAAAGCCCCGAAAAGCGAAAACTCCCGGAATCGGACTGCTTTTGCATTTCCCCTTATTTTTATGAAGGGGCAGTTCGCAGAG
>JAFQMB010000161.1 GCA_017421095.1 Oscillospiraceae bacterium | reverse complement strand
TTGGTGTTGACGCGGATGCTGGGGCCCATGGTGGTGGCAACAGCGCAGGACTTAATATACTGACCCTTGGCAGCAGCGGGCTTGGCTTTGATCACGGCGTTGAGCACGGTCTCAAAGTTTTCCAGCAGCTTTTCCTTCCCGAAGGAAGCCTTGCCGATGGGGCAGTGGATGATGTTGGTTTTGTCCAGACGGTATTCGATCTTACCGGCCTTGGCTTCGGTGATGGCTCTGGCCACATCGGGGGTCACAGTGCCGGCCTTGGGGTTGGGCATCAGACCACGGGGGCCCAGCACCTTACCCAGACGACCGACCACGCCCATCATATCGGGGGTGGCGACCACAACATCGAAGTCCATAAAGCCTTCGTTCTGGATCTTGGCGACCACTTCTTCATCACCGATATACTCGGCACCGGCTTCTTCGGCCAGCTTCACATTGTCGCCCTTGCAGAAGGCCAGCACGCGCACGCTCTTACCGGTCCCGTTGGGGAGCACGACGGCGCCGCGAACCTGCTGGTCAGCGTGACGGGAGTCGACGCCCAGACGGACATGCAACTCCACAGTTTCATCAAATTTTGCCTTGGCGAGCTCGCACAGAAGGCCCATGGCCTCTTCAGACTCATAGTTCTTGGTGCGGTCGACCAGTTTGGCGCTTTCAATATACTTTTTTCCGTGTTTCACGATATGGTTCCTCCCAAATTGAGTGGTAATATCCGTCCTCTTTCATTTTGACGGATACACATAGCGGATTGGATTTCCTCCCACCCGGAAGCGTTTATTATCTTTTGTTTTCCGGCGTTCAGTCAACCACTTCGACGCCCATGCTTCTGGCGGTTCCGGCGATGATGCTGACAGCAGCTTCAAGGCTGGCGGCATTCAGGTCGGGCTTTTTGGTCTCAGCAATCTGTTCCAGCTGAGCACGGGTGATCTTACCAACCTTGTTCTTGTTGGGAGCACCGGAGCCGGACTCGATACCCACGGCCTTCTTAATCAGAAGAGAAGCCGGAGGGGTCTTGGTGATAAAGGTGAAGGAACGGTCGGCATAAATGGTGATGACCACAGGAATGATCATACCGGCATCGTTCTTCGTTCTCTCGTTAAATTCTTTGACAAAGGCAGAACCGTTGACGCCATAAGGACCAAGGGCGGGACCCACAGGGGGAGCCATGGTTGCCTTTGCGGCAGGGATCTGCAGTTTGACGTAACCCACAACTTTCTGTGCCATTGTTAGTTTGCACCTCCGTAAACGTGTGGTATGCGGAATGCGTCAGAAAATATTTGCATTCCTCCCACTTTGCAGGCCTTTGTGCCTGCCCCTCTTTTGACGATAAGAGGATCATTCAGCCAATTTTGCCTGACCGAGCTGCAGCTCAGCAGGAGTCTCCCGGCCGAACATAGAGACGGTGACCCGGACAAGATCATTGTCGGGATCGATGCTGTCCACCACGCCGATAAACCCTTCCAGAGGACCGTCAGTGATCATCACACTGTCGCCCACCTGATAGTTCACCGCGACCTGTCGCCTGGTGATTCCCAGCTTTTCAACCTCCCGCTCGGTCAACGGAATGGGAGTGCCTTCGGCACCCACAAACCCGGTTACCCCACGGGTGTTTCGCACCAGATACCAGGATTCTTCGTTGTTGATCATATAGACCAAAACGTATCCCGGAAAAATCTTGCGAACCACTTCCTTTTCCTTGCCGTCTTTCACCTCGACCACCGTTTCGGTGGGAACCCGCACTTCAAAGATCACATCCTGGAAGCCACGGCTCTGCACCGTCTGTTCGATGGTGGCGGCGACTTTGTTTTCATAGCCGGAATAGGTGTGGATCACATACCACTTCGGGCTTTCGCTCATTTTACCTACACCTCCCGAGATTTGTTGGGACAGATTGTCCGCTTCTTACACGAGAAGTCCGTAAAGCAAATCGATCAATGCGCCCAGACCGAGATCAACAAGAGCAATCAGAACGCCCATGATCACCATAAAGACGACCACGACGATGGTGTTGTGCAAAGCCTTGGTTTTGTTGGGCCACACAATCTTCTTCGTTTCGTTCTTCACTTCCTTGAAGAAACGGCCGAGTTTGGCAAACATGCCGGGCTTCTTTTCGCCGGTATTTGCTTCTGCCATAATAGGTCGCTCCCCTCTCTTACTTAGTCTCTTTGTGGAGAGTTTGCTTTCTGCAGAATCTGCAGTATTTGTTCATCTCCAGACGGTCGGGATCATTCTTCTTGTTCTTCATTGTGTTGTAGTTGCGCTGCTTGCACTCGGTGCAAGCCAAAGTGATCTTGACTCTCACGAACGGCACCTCCTGATTTGGATGATTTAGCCTCCCTCTTTGCGATGGGTAGCCCCTCTCTTTCGCTGAAACGGCAGGTCGGCCGTTTCAAAAAAAGGGCACAAAAAATAAGCCCTCGCAGAGGTAATTGAAAGGATACCACATTCCAAAGCGTTTGTCAACGGCCTTTTTTCTGTTTTTTTGCCTTTTTTCTCTTTTTTATATGTAGAAAAATTTATTCTTCCTGCAAAGCCGGAGAAATTTCTTTTTCTTTGGAAACCAGGCGCAATTTGCGGGCCAAAAAAGAGATCCCAAAGGCAAAGAGCGCCACAAAGAACCAAACCCAGACGGTGGTCTGCCAACCGAAAGCGTCGCTGATCAAGGCAATGCCGTAAACCGAAAGCGCACTGCCCACATAAACGCAGGCATTGAGTAATCCCGCGGCGGTGCCGGCCGCCCCAAGGGCAGCAAAGCGCATAGGCAGATAGCCGATGAGCATGGAGTTGATGCTGTGGGTGCAGCCGATGATCAATGCCATCAACAGACTGGGGAGGAAAACCCCGGCATCGAAAAAGATTCCAAGGAACAAACAAAAGAGGGTGCAGGCACCAAAAAGCACCGAGGCACCGACCAATTCGTTTTTAATCCGGGCAAACAGGGCCGCTGCCAGACGCACGCCCAAAATGGCAAAAAGCGGCATAAAGGCAGAGATGGCGGCGGAAAGGGCAGAAGGAAGGGAAAGGACCTCGGTGAGATAACCGGGCATCCAGCTGGTCACCCCATCCCGCAAAAT
>JAFQMB010000160.1 GCA_017421095.1 Oscillospiraceae bacterium | reverse complement strand
CCCTGAATGGGTTCCAAAAGGATGGCGGCGGTTTTTTCGCTGACCGCATCCGGAAGCGCTTTGATGTCGTTAGCGGGAATGGAAGAAAAGCCGGGAGTCAGAGGCAGAAAGTCTTTGTGAAAGGTTTCCTGCCCGGTGGCGGCCAATGTGGTAAGGGTTCTTCCATGGAAGGACTTTTCCAGTGTGAGAATTTCAAAACAGTGGGCGCCGTGTTTGGTGGCAGCATATTTTCTTGCCACCTTGATGGCACATTCGTTGGCCTCTGCGCCGGAGTTAGAAAAGAACACCTTGTCAAATCCGGTTCGTTCACAAAGAAGTTTTGCCAATGAAGCCACGCTGTCACAGGCAAAATAGTTGGAAAGATGGGCGAAGCGGTGCAGTTGCTCTTCCACCGCCTGCAGCCAGCCCGGATTGCTCCAGCCAAGAGCGTTTACCCCAATGCCGGAAGTAAAATCCAGATAGGCGTTTTCATCACCGGCCCAGGCGATGGCACCCTCTCCGTGGGTGATGGTTACCGGCAGCCGTTTATAGGTTCCTGCCACAAAGGCAGCATCGGTTTGTAACAAATCCATAGATTCTCTCCTGTATGACAAAACTCAGTTGCAGAACATGGTTCCAAGGCCCTCATCGGTCAAAAGTTCGATGATGATGGCGTGGGGGATTCTGCCGTCCAAAACAAACACCTTTTTCACACCGCTTTGCACCGCTTTGATGCAGCAGTCGGCCTTGGGCAGCATTCCACCCTGCAAAATGCCGCTTTTCTTCAATTCTTCCGCTTCGTCCACCCGAATCAGAGGAATCAGGCTGGCAGGATCGTTTTTATCCCGCAAAATGCCGTCAATGTCGGTCATGGAGATCAAAGCCTCAGCTCCGAGGGCGGCGGCAATCTCTGCGGCTGCGGTGTCGGCGTTGATGTTATAAATATGGCCTTCGTTGTCATATCCCACCGTGCTGATCACCGGAAGATATCCCTTTTCCAGGGTGTCCAAAATGATTCGGGGATGCACCTGTTTGATATCGCCCACAAAGCCCAGTTTCTCATCCCGGCTTGTGGCTTCCAACAGATGACCGTCCAGCCCCGAAAGGCCCACACTGGGGGCGCCAAGTTGTTCCAGATGATTTACCAGTGTTTTGTTTACCTTGCCGGCCAAAACCATCTGCACCACGTCCATGGTCTCTTTATCGGTCACCCGAAGACCGTTGTGGAAGATACTTTCTTTGCCGATTTTCCCCAGCATTTGGTTGATCTCGGGGCCGCCGCCGTGCACAAGCACAACCTTCACTCCGATCAGGGTCAAAAGCACCGCGTCGCCCATCACCGATTCTTTCAGATGTTCATCGATCATAGCGCTTCCGCCGTATTTGATCACAATGATTTTATCTCTGTATTTTTGAATATAGGGCAGGGCGTGGGTGAGCACCTGAGCCCGCTGTGCGTTGGAAAATTCCATAAAATCGTGGTCCTTTCAAAGAAAATCGAAAAAAGATCAGGTGCGGTAATCCCCGTTGATCTTCACATAGTCATAGGTCAGATCACAGCCATAGGCGGTAGCATTTGCTTCGCCGTCCGAAAGGGTGATCGAGATGGTGATCTCTTTTTGAGAGAGAATCTCTTTGGCCAACTCTTCCGAGAAGGGGATGCCGGCACCCTTTTCGCAGACCTTAATTTCGCCGGCGGAGGAGGAAAAGGCAACATCCACGCCGGCGATGGAAACGCAGGCTTTGGAATAGCCGATGGCACAAAGAACCCGCCCCCAGTTGGCATCTGCCCCGAAGATGGCGCATTTGAGCAGGTTGGAACAGACCACCGTTTTGGCGATCTTTCTGGCATCTTCCCGGGTTTTGCCGCCAGAAACCTTCACACAGAGAAGTTTGGTGGCGCCTTCGCCGTCTTCAGCGATCATTCGGCAAAGGGCATCTGTCACCGCGGAAAGGGCCGAAAGGAAGGCGTGATAGTCCTCATCTTCCCGGCAGATCGTCTCGTTGCCGGCCAGGCCGTTGGCTAAAATGCAGACGGTATCGTTGGTGCTGGTATCCTGGTCGATGCTCATCATATGGAAAGAGTTGTCCACCGCATCATGCAGCGCCCGGTTCAAAAACTGGCTGCTGACGGCACAGTCGGTGGTCAAAAAGACCAGCATGGTGGCCAGATCGGGATGAATCATTCCGCTGCCTTTGGCCATGCCGCCGAGGACACATTCTTTTCCGCCGCAGAAAAACTTGACAGCCGCCTGCTTGCAAACGGTGTCGGTGGTCATAATTGCCTGTGCGGCATCGCTGCCGTCTTGGGAATTGAGACCTTTTTTCAATGCTTCCAACGCATTGGCGATGGGGTCCAAAGAAAGGGGCTGTCCGATCACACCGGTGCTGGCAACAAGGACATCTTCCGTTTTCAGGCCCAACTGCTCGGCGGTCAGACGGCACATTTCCTTGGCGATAAACACCCCGTCAGCGTTGCAGGTGTTGGCGTTTCCGCTGTTGCAGATGATGGCCCGTGCAGAGCCCTTTGCCAGATGATCCCGGGTCACCGCAATGGGAGCGCCCTGCACCAGATTGGTGGTGAACATGGCGGCTGCGTTGGCCTCTTTTTCAGAGACGATCAGCGCCAGATCCTTTTTTGTTTTGTTTTTCCGGATTCCGCAATGGAGACCCGAGGCAGAAAATCCTTTGGCAGCGGCCACGCCGCCGGTGATAAATTCCATGATAAGAAAGATCCTTTCCAAGGTTTTTGAGTGAAAATCATCAGAAGACAAGCCCTGTTTGGATGGGGAGTCCCATGGCCAGGTTCATACAGGAAAGGGCGGTTCCGCTTGCCCCTTTGCCCAGATTGTCAAACAAAGCGGTCAGGGTGATGCGTTCATCGTTTCCGCCGATCAAAATCAGCATCGAATCTTTTCCGGCCATATAATCTGCCGGGATGATGCCGTCGGGGAAGTATTTTTCGGTCATTGCCACTTCAATCAGCGGTGCGATGGCATAATGTTTGGCAAAGAAATCGTAAATCTGTTCTTTGGTTTTGGGGAAGGTCAATTGATTGGCAAAAAGCGGCACCATCACTTCCATCCCCGAATAGAAGGGGCCCACAGTGGGGAAGAAGACAGGCGGCGCGCTGATTCCGCTTCGCATGGTCATTTCGGGAAGATGTTTATGCGTCTGTCCGGCGGCATAGGGCCGGGGGGCCAGATGGCCGGGATCGAATGGATCCGCTTCATAATCGGCGATCATCTT
>JAFQMB010000159.1 GCA_017421095.1 Oscillospiraceae bacterium | reverse complement strand
CGGGGTTTTGGTGGATGCCCTTGGGGCGGCTATGGTCTTTTATGCCGGTGCCTCTTCCGGGGGAACCGATGTGTTGGCACTGATTTTGAAGAAATTCACCCATTTGGATGTGGGAAAGGCCCTCCTTTGTGTGGACGCTTTGATTGTGGCCAGCGCCTTTTTTGTTTTTGATATTGCCACCGGTCTTTTTTCTCTCTTGGGCCTTTTTATCAAGGCCTTTTTGGTGGACGGCATCATCGAAAGCATCGACAGCTGCAAATATTTTATTGTGATCACCCAAAAGCCCAAAGAGGTGGGGGCTTATATCATGGAAGAATTGCACCATGGGGTTACCGCCCATGTGGTTAAAGGAGAATATACCGGCGAAGAAAAGATGATGATTCACACCGTCTGCAAGCGGTTGGAGGCTTATCGTCTGCGCAGCCGTATCCGTGAGTTGGATGAATCAGCCTTTATGATCATCACCACCACAAGCGAGATTATCGGCCGCGGCTTCCGCAGCGTTTAAGAAGAAAAGAAGGAAACGGGGAACCAAAATGAAAGGGGCGCAAAAAATGTCTGTCAAACCCTCTGCCGGAGAGGCTGCCCTCGGAAATGAAAAGATGGGGCGGCTGATTTTTCGGATGAGCCTGCCTACCGTGACCGCCCAGGTAGTTAACCTGCTTTACAGTATGGTGGACCGCATTTATATCGGCCATATTCCTGCGGTGGGATCCACCGCCTTAACCGGCATCGGCCTGACTTCTCCCATCATCATTCTCATCACCGCTTTTGCTTCTTTTGTGGGCGGCGGCGGTGCACCTCTTTCTTCCATTGCTCTGGGGCAGGGGGATCGCAAACAGGCGGAAAAGATCCTCTCTAACGGGGTGACAATGCTGGGGATTCTTTCTGTTTTTCTCATGATTCTTTTTTATGGGATCAAAGAGCCGGTGCTTTATTTCATCGGTGCCAGCAAGGTCACTTTTCCATATGCGGATGATTATCTGAGCATCTATCTTCTGGGAACGCTGATGGTACTTTTGACGGTGGGGCTCACCCCCTTTTTGACGGCACAGGGGCGCTCGGGCAGCGCGATGATTGCGGTGCTTCTCGGTGCGGCGGTCAACATTGTTTTGGATCCTGTTTTGATCTTTTTGTTTGATCTCGGGGTGAAAGGGGCGGCATTGGCCACGATTTTTGCCCAAAGCTGTTCGGCCTGTTTTGTGGTCAGCTGCCTTTTGAACAAAAAAAGCAGTCTGCGGATCCGAAAAAAATATCTGAGACCCGAAGGAAAAATTCTGCTGAAAACGGCCAAACTTGGAGTTTCACCTTTTGTGATGAGCGCAACCGAAAGTGTGATCGGCCTGGTGATGAACAACGGCCTGCAACAGTATGGCGGCGATCTTTATGTGGGCGGTCTGACGGTGATGCAGAGTGTGATGCAGGTGGTCGGAGTGCCTGTTTCCGGCTTCCAGCAGGGGGTGGCGCCTATCCTCAGTTATAATTATGGCGCCGGCAACAAAAAACGGGTAAAAGAGGCCTTTCGCTATCTGTTTTTCATTATGTTCACCTATTCCTTCCTTTTGACCTTGTTCTCTGTGCTCTTTCCCGAATTTTGCGCCTCGATTTTCACCGACGATGCCGCTTTGATCGCCTTGGTGGGCAGATGTATGCCCATTTTCCTTTCCGGTATGCTGATTTTCGGCATCCAAAGAGCCTGCCAATCGGCCTTTGTGGCCTTGGGGCAGGCAGGGATTTCGCTGTTCATTGCTCTTTTGCGTAAGGTGATTCTTTTGGTGCCGCTGGCTTTGATTTTGCCCCACTTTTTGGGCGCAGAGGGAATTTATCTTTCCGAAGCCATTGCGGATGCCACCGCCGCCACCATTTGCGGGGTCATTTTCCTCTTCCGCTTTCGCAAAATTTTGGAAAAATCCCCCGACCGAATGCACCGATAAAAGAGGAAAAGCGATCGATGCCACCGCGCCTCTTGCAAAAACCGACAAAATCTTCTATAATTTTTCAGATGAAACAAAAATGATGAGTGACCTTTTAAGGTTCTGTCCGAAAGGATTGTTTGTTTTATGAAACATATTTTCATTATCAACCCTGCCGCCGGGAAAAAGAACGCCACCGCGACGGTGAAAAAGATGGTCGAGGATTATTTTTCCGCCCATCCCGAACAGGGGGAATATGAAATTTTGGTGACAGGCGCCCCCGGGGATGCCACCAAATTTGCCCGCAAATATGCCGAAAGCGGAGAAGAACTTTGCTTTTATTCCTGCGGGGGAGACGGCACCACGGTGGAGGTTTTCAACGGCATTTTGGGGCATGAAAACTGTGTCCTCACCAGCCTTCCCACGGGTTCCGGCAACGATTTTATCAAGGCTTTCGGGCTGGATAGCGCCGCGGCATTTTTGAACCTTTCGGACCTGGTGCCCGGGGTGGTTCAAAAAATTGATCATTTGAAAACAAACGGGGTGGCCAGTTTGAATATCACCACCGCCGGGTTTGATGCTGCGGTTTGTGTGGCGATGAACCGCTATCGCCGACTGCCTTTGATGGCAGGAAAGGGATCTTATATTTTGGCGGTGGCCGATCGGTTTTTCCATTCTTTGAAAAACCGTTATGCCTTTGAGGTGGACGGAGAGCCTGTTTCGGAGGATGATTACATCTTCGCTGTGGCGGCCAACGGCCGGTTTTACGGCGGATCGTTCCATCCGGCCCCCTTTGCGGATATTACCGACGGTTATCTGGATTTTATCACCATCCCGGTGGTTTCCAGACCCCAGTTTTTGAAAATTGTGGGATCTTACGGCAAGGGCACCCATTTTGAAGAGGCTCCCAAAAAGATTCATCTGGATCTGACCTTCCGTCGCGCCAAAAAGGTTCGGATTCTGGCACCCGAACCCATTCCGGTGAATATTGACGGTGAGGTGACGATGATGGAAAACCCCACCATTGAAATCGTTCCCGGCGGAGTGAAATTCAAACTGCCCTGTTCGGTTTGGGAAAAATATGTCTCCCGCCGTGCCCTGTTGGAAGAAGAGGGCAACAAATATCAGGCAAAATGAGCAAACATCAGAGAGAAGGCTTTTCAAAAAAAGAGTCTTCTCTTTTTTGTGCCGATTTGACAACGACCCTTTTCTGTTTTTTGTCGGGGCAGACTGAGCCTTTTGGAGAAAATCGGCGGCAAAAAGTGTTCATCCCCTTGCGACAGGGAAAATTATATGGTAAAATAGATAGAATTCAGGAAGGGAGTTTTGATTTATGTCCGGACATTCCAAATGGAGTACCATCAAACGCAAAAAAGAGAAGACCGATCAGCAGCGCGCCAAGATTTTCACCAAAATGGGACGCGAAATTTCCATCGCCGTGCGTGACGGCGGTCCCGACCCTGCCAGCAACTCGAAACTGAAAGATCTGATTGCCAAGGCAAAGGCCAACAACGTGCCCAACGATAACATCGACCGCATCATCAAAAAGGCTGCCGGCGGCGAAGATAAAAACACCTATGAGTCCATCAACTATGAGGGCTACGGTCCCGGCGGTGTGGCCATTATTGTCCGCGCTTTGACCGATAATCGCAACCGGACCGCTGCCGATATGCGCCATTATTTTGATAAATACGGTGCAGGCCTTGGCACCCAGGGTTGCGTTTCCTTCCTTTTCCATGAAAAGGGCGTGATCTATTTGGAAAGCGAGGGCGTGGATGAGGATGCGCTGATGGAATGCGCTCTGGAGGCCGGTGCCGCCGATTTCCTGACCGAGGAGGAAGGTTATCTGGTCTATACCGAGCCGGGAGATTTTTCCGTGGTGCGCGATGCCCTGGAAGCTGCCGGTTATGAAATGGCCAGCGCCGAGGTTTCCATGATCCCCGATAATTATGTGGCCCTTGGAAACGAAGAAGCCATCCAGAAGATGGAAAAACTTTTGGAAATGCTGGATGAGCACGACGATGTGGACGAGGTTTTCCACAACTGGGAAGCCCCGGATGAAGACTGAGAAACACTTGACTATCTGTGAAAAGGAGGGTGAAAGATGGCGCTTGCGGTGGGAAGCTATTGCCCGGTTTGCAAACAGGTGATGGGCGAAGAGGAAGATCTGGTGGTCTGTCCCTTGTGCGGTGCCACCTATCACCGGGCCTGCTATCAAGAACAGGGTACTTGCCTGTTTGAGGAGTTGCACCAAAAGGGCGAAGAATATCAGCCCGAATACCCCAAAAAGGTTGCCGAGCAGGCAACCCCTCCGGAAGAGAGTATCTGTCCTCGCTGTGGGGTGCCGATGCCGCCCGGTGCGGGTGCTTTCTGTCCCTCCTGCGGAACCATGCTTCATCCGCCCAGAGAGGGAGAGGACGACAGACCGGTTTATGAACCGTTGCCCCCGGATCCGTATATGTCGCCCCTCGGGGGACTGGAGGCCGGCGCAGATTTGGGTGATGGGCACAAAGCCAGTGAATTTATGACTTTTGTGCATCAAAACACTCCCTATTACCTTCTGCGCTTCGACCGTTTCAGCAAAAAACTGCCGCTGATGGATTTCAATTTTAGCGCCATTTTGCTGGGACCTGTTTATTTTCTTTATCGCAAGATGTATGTTTGGGCAGGAATTCTGATGCTGACTTTTTTTCTTGGCTCTCTGCCCACGCTGCTGGATACGTTTTATTATCTGATCCACGGTGAGGAATTTTTCCAAAATGCCGATCTCTATCAAAATCTTTCCATGATCGGTTATCTCTTTTCCTATGCGATGCGGTTTTTATTCGGCATTTTGGCCAACAGACTTTATTATCGCCACTGTATTCGCCGGATGAACAAACTGCGGGCCGAATGCCCGAAAGACTTACCCCCTCAGTATTACGGTGCCCGTTTGGCATCCAAGGGCGGTGTCAGCACCAAGGCTGTGATCATCACATTGCTTGTTCTGTTTGCGGTCAGTTTTGTGATTGTGAGCCTTTTGATGGGCATTTATCCTCAGATGATCGATCACTATATGAACCTGATCAGCACCGGCATTTGAAGTTAAAGAAAAGGAGCGACGCAAGATGCGGATCAAAAAGGCTGTGATCCCGGCTGCAGGACTGGGAACAAGAGTGCTTCCTGCTTCCAAGGCGATGCCCAAAGAAATGCTTCCTCTGGTGGATAAGCCTGCCATTCAATATATTGTGGAGGAGGCAGTGGCCTCCGGCATTACGGATATTTTGATCATCACCAGCAGAGGGAAAACCACGGTGGAAGATCATTTTGACCGGATGCCCGAACTGGAAAGCCGTCTGCTTGCTTCCGGGAAACAACAAATCTATGATGAAATGGTGCAGATCAGCAATCTGGCCAGCATCCATTATATCCGCCAAAAAGAAACCAAAGGGCTGGGACACGCGGTTTTGTGCGCCAAAACCTTTGTGGGAGATGAGCCCTTTGCGGTACTTTACGGTGATGATGTCATTTTGGGTGAAAACCCGGTCTGCGGCCAGCTTTGTTCCGCTTATGAGCGATTTGGTCTTGGGGTTGCCGGCATCAAAGAGGTGCCCGCATCCGACCTTTCAAAATATTGCTCGCTGGCGGTTGAAAAGGTGGAGG
>JAFQMB010000158.1 GCA_017421095.1 Oscillospiraceae bacterium | reverse complement strand
GAAGAATATCGTAGACAGGGGATTGGTAAAAAACTGATTTTTGAAATGGAACAGCGTGCAAAAAATTTAGGAGCAAATATGATTCGTCTCGATACCTTTGATTGGCAGGGTTATGAATTTTATAAGCATTTAGATTATGAAGAGGTTGGCCACTATTATAACGATGCAGACGACTTCCACGAATATTTTTTTGTAAAACGAATTTGATTTATAAAAACAGAATGAAAAAGATGCAAAAAAGCCCCGCTTTTGCGGGGCTTTTTCTTTTGAAATATATTGGGTGACCAATCAATCCATTCCGCCCATACCGCCGGCAGGAGCGGCAGCGGCAGGGGTTTCTTCCTTGATATCGGCCACCAAAGATTCGGTGGTCAAAACCATGGAAGCCACGCTGGAAGCGTTCTGCAGGGCGCAGCGGGTCACCTTGGCAGGATCCACGATACCTTCGGCCAGCATATCCACATAACTGTCGTTGGCGGCGTTATAGCCGTAACCGGCCTTCTTGGAGCGACGGATCTTATCGATGATGACGCTGCCTTCCACACCGGCATTCTTGGCGATCTGACGGATGGGTTCTTCCAGGCCGCGCAGCACAATGCGAACGCCTGTCTTCACATCCCCCTGAACGGTGGGCAGCAGTTTTTCCACCGCAGCGGTGGCGTTGAGCAGGGCGGTGCCGCCGCCGGCCACGATCCCCTCTTCCACAGCTGCCTTGGTAGCGCTGAGAGCATCTTCCATCCGCAGTTTCTTATCTTTCATTTCCACTTCGGTGGAGGCGCCCACACGGATCACCGCAACACCGCCGGCCAGTTTTGCCAAACGTTCCTGCAGTTTTTCCTTGTCATATTCGCTGGTGCTGGTTTCGATCTGAGAACGGATCTGAGCCACACGGTCGGAAATGGCCTGTTTGTTGCCCATACCGTCCACAATGATGGTGTTTTCCTTCTGAACCTTCACCTGACGGGCACGGCCCAGCATAGAAACGTCTGCCATTTTGAGATCATAGCCCAGCTCTTCGCTGATCACCTGGCCGCCGGTCAGCGTGGCGATATCCTGGAGCATTTCCTTGCGACGGTCGCCAAAGCCGGGAGCCTTCACAGCCACGCAGACAAAGACGCCCCGCAGACGGTTGACGATCAGAGTGGAAAGGGCTTCCCCTTCCACATCCTCGGCCACGATGACCAGTTTTTTGCCGGCCTGGGCCAACTGTTCCATCAAGGGCAGAATATCCTGAATGGCACTGATCTTCTTATCGGTGATCAGAATATAGGCATCATCAATGATGGCTTCCATCTTTTCGGTATCGGTGACCATATAAGGGGTGATATAGCCTCTGTCGAACTGCATCCCCTCTTCCACCGCACAGGTGGTTTCGGCGGTCTTGGATTCTTCGATGGTGATCACACCGTCGGCGGTGACCTTTTCCATCGCCTCGGCAATAAGTTTGCCCACTTCGGGGTCGCCGGCCGAGATGGTGGCCACTCTGGCGATATCATCGGTGCAGGTGATGGGCTTGGCGGAAGCAACCACCGCATTCACGGCGCTGTTCACAGCCATCTGGATGCCCTTTTTCACTTCCATGGGGTTGGCACCGGCTGCCACATTCTTCATTCCCTCGCGCACCAGAGCCTGGGCCAGCAGGGTGGCGGTGGTGGTACCGTCACCGGCGGCGTCATTGGTCTTCACAGAGACCTCTTTCACCAGTTGAGCGCCCATATTTTCAAACGGATCTTCCAGTTCGATCTCTTTGGCGATGGTCACACCGTCATTGGTGATCAGAGGAGAGCCGTATTTCTTTTCCAACACCACATTACGGCCTTTGGGGCCCAGGGTAATCACAACGGTATCAGCCAGCTGATCGATGCCCTTCTGCAGCGCCTTTCTGGCCTCTTCCCCATAAATAATCTGTTTTGCCATAATAGCCAGTCTCCTCTCTTATTCCACAATGGCCAGGACTTCATCCTGCCGCAGGATATTATATTCCACACCGTCAAACTTCACCTGGGTGCCGCTGTATTTTCCAACGATCACCTTATCGCCCACCTTCACTTCCATAGGAAGGCGCTTGCCGTCTTTTTCGGCGCCGGGGCCAACGGCCACCACTTCGGCGATCTGGGGCTTTTCCTGTGCATTGGGGGCCAAAATAATGCCGCTCTTGGTGGTTTCTTCGGCTTCCACCGATTTGACCACAACACGGTCAGACAAAGGTTTGATATTCATTGATCTGTCTCCTTCCAAACCATCACATTTTTAGATTTAGCACTCTTTTGCTTTGAGTGCTAACATAGTCTATTATATCCGTTTTTTAGAAAATAGCAACCCCTTTTTGCGCAAAAAACGAAGAATTCACACTCTTTTCATATTTTGTTTTGCGCTTTTCTCCCCTTTTTCCTCATTTTCTCGTCTGGGAGCCAAACACTTGACAAATTTTCCGGTTTGTGCAATATATAAGTAGTTATTTTTTGAGATGTGACACAAAAGGGATCCGGAGGAAAGGAATAAAATGCAAACCAAGAATATGACCGTGGGAAAACCGGCAGGTCTGATTCTCTCTTTCGCGTTGCCATTGATGGCAGGCAGCCTGTTCCAGGAATTATACACCATTACCGATTCCATCATTGTCGGACAATTTTTGGGGTTGGAAGCCCTTTCTGCCATTGGGGCCGGCGGTTGGGTCACCTGGATGCTGGCGGCCGCAGTGATGGGTTTTTCACAGGGGTTCGCCGTTCCGGCCACCGAAGCTTTCGGCGCCGGTGATCACAAAGGGGTAAAGAAAAGCATCGGGAACGCCTTGACACTTTCGGTTCTTCTAACAGTAATTCTAACCGTTTTGGGCGAACAGATGCTGGAACCGCTGTTGCATCTGTTGGATACTCCGGATGCCATTTTCGATCAGACCCTTCTTTATCTTCGTTACTATTATGCCGGCTGTCCCATTATGATGGCCTATCACTTTGCCTCTTGCCATCTGCGGGCTTTGGGCAACAGCACCTCTCCTCTGCATGCTATGATTCTGGCGGCACTGGTCAACATCGGGCTGGACTTTTTGTTTGTCGGGCCTTTTGGAATGGGGATTGCAGGGGCGGTGATCGCCACTCTGATTGCACAAGGAGTTGCCGCAACATTTTCTCTCATCTGTCTTTTCCGCATTCCTGTGACCAAAATCACCAAAAAAGACCTTTCGCCGGAAAAAAAGCTTTGCAGCCGTTTGATGGGCCTGGGGCTGCCGATGTTTTTACAAAATATAATCATCTCTGTCGGCGGCTTTATTCTGCAGTTTATCATCAACCAATATTCCATCGCCTATATTGCGGGATTCACCGCTACAAACCGTCTTTATGGATTGTTGGAAACGGCCGGCATCTCTTACGGCTATGCCATGACCACCTTTGTGGGGCAAAACAGCGGTGCCGGACAAAAGAATCGCATCCAAAAGGGTGTGGTTGATGCGCACCTCATCGGGTTTATCACCTCAGGCTGTATTGCGCTGTTGATGATTCTGTTGGGGAAGCCCATCCTTTCTCTCTTCTTGACCGGCAGCGAAACAGAAGTTGCAGCAGCTATGGTGGTGGCATATCGGTATTTGGTGATTATGGCCCTCTTTTTGCCGGTGCTTTACAGCCTGCACATTCTCAAAAATGCGCTGATTGGTCTTGGAAATTCCGCTATTCCCATGGCTTCGGGATTCGCCGAATTGGCTATGCGGGTGGGGGCGGCCTTTTTCCTCCCCTATTTTTTCAGCGAGATGGAACTCTTCTTCGCCGAACCCATTGCCTGGTCCGGTGCGGTGTTGGTTCTCCTCCCCGGATATCTTTGGTGTCTGGGCAGACGATCAAAACAATGGCCCCTTCAAGGCGCAGAAAACAGCAAATAAAGAAAGCCTTTCGGTTGGCAAACGCTTCCCGAAAGGCTTTTTTCTTTTCTTTTTACCCCATTTTGGCCGAAAACGCAACAAAGAAATCCCACGCACCGAAGCTTATCTGTGAATATACATTCTTGACATCTCCGGCTCACCATCGCCTTGCACCATACAGAAAAACTCCCAACCGTATCGTTCATAAAAATTCGTATGATCTGTCAAAAGATAGATGGGTGTTATATTTTTGGATTTCAAATCATCAACAACCATATTGAGAAGATGCCCGGCAATTCCTTGGCAACGGTATTCTTCTTCTGTATATACTGCGCAGACATTCGGCGTCAGATCCTTGCGATTATGGAAATCGTTTTCGATCACACCCAACCCACCGATGATCTTCTCTTCATCCAAACAAAGATACCATCCGTATGCCGTTTTATGATGAAGATATGCTTCCATACAAGCAAGATACGCTTCTTTTGCAACGCCCCATTTGCTGTGAAACCATGTGGCTGCTGCATCTTTCAGTTCCGGTTTTTCTTTCAGGGTGAGATAGGTATACGCTTTCATTTTCTCTTCCTTCCGTTTTCCGTTTTATCGTGCTGTCTTATCCGCCAACAACATCGATATCAAATTCAAAGCGGGATGTGAACAGTTTTATTCCTGTTTTGAATTTCAACCAAAACACGCTTTTCAAACAAGGCGACGTTTTAAATCCTTCCACCCCTGTTTGAAAAAGCAGGGTGGCTTGACCAAAAACAGATTCCGATTAAAAAGGAAACGTGTAAGGTTTATTGGCAGAGAGAGAAAAGGCTTCGAAACTTTCCTGCAGATGAGGGATTTTTTTCGCCCCGGTGATGACTACTGTTTCCAATTTGTTTTGTGCCAGATATAAAAGGCTCGCAGCGGCCAAAGAGCATCCCTTTTCCTCGGCCAGTCCGGAAACTTTCTCGGCTCTTTTTCTGTTTTCCGGCAAATCAAAACGGGCGGCCAGTTTTTCGCTCATCGGCCGGCCTTCAATCAGTTTGTTGAAATAGCCGCCTGCCAAAGGAGCATAGCAAAACACCGGGATTCCCAAAGTCAAATATCGGTCGTATTCCGCCCGATTCATAATGCATATGCCGTGATCGCGATAAATTTCTTCCCTTGTTTCGGCGGCAGACCATTGAATCTGGCTGGCAGAAAAGCCCATCAAACCTTCTTTTTTTGCAAACAGATTGGCCTTTTGGATGCGCTCGGCGGTAAAATTTGAAGCGCCGATGGCCCGAAATCCGCCCTTCTTCGCCAGCCGATTCAAATCCAGTAAAATTTCTTCCACCGGACGGCTTTCATCATCCCGATGCAGCCAAAGAAGATCTACAAAATCCATCTGCAGTCGTTCCAAACTAAGATTCAGATCCCCTTCCAATTCCGAAAAAGAAAGGCGGGAACGCCAATGATCCTCCCGATCTGGGAAGCCGATTTTGGTGCCCACAAACACCCGATCCCGAATGCCCCGTTTGGCCAAAAAATCTCCCAAAAGCTGTTCACTTTCCCCGGCGGCATAGATGTGCGCCGTGTCAAAATTGTTTCCGCCCAAAGAAAGATATTCCTCTGCCAAAGCACAGAACATTTCCTGCTCGGAAAAAGAAAATTTATCCAACCCCAGGGCCAATGCGGTGATCTTCTTCCCCGCCAACTGCAAATATCGCATTTCGCTCTCCTTTTTATGAAAACACCCCGAAGCAAACAGATTCTTCGGGGTGTGATTCTTTATTCTGCCATCAACAGCATGGCCTTTTCTTTGATGTGCGGAGCAGTCATCCCATATGCTTCAAACAAATCCATGGGAGAACCGCTTTGGCCGAATTTATCCTGCACCCCAACCTTGATCACCCGAGCAGGGGTGGTCTCTGCCAAGGCAGCAGCGATCATCGCGCCCATACCGCAGCCGGCAAAATGATCTTCCACCGTCACAAGACCCTTTGTTTCCTTGGCGGCTGCCTGCAGCAAGGGCAGATCCAACGGTTTGATGGTGGGCATTTCGATCACCCGGGCGCTGACCCCTTCCTCAGCCAAAAGATCGGCTGCTTTCAGCGTTTCTGCCACCAAAAGACCGGTTGCCACCAGGGTTACATCCCTTCCTTCGCGAAGGACAATCCCTTTTCCAACCTCGAAGGTTTCGTTTTCGTCGTTATGGAAGGTTTCATTGGCCATCCGGCAGAGACGGATGTAAACCGGGCCTTCCATTTCATAGGCCGCTTTCACCGCATTGACCGTCTGATAATAATCAGAAGGAGAAAGGACCGTCATCCCCGGGATAGCAGCCATCAGGGCAAAATCTTCCAAACATTGATGGGTCGCACCATCTTCCCCAACGGAAAGGCCCGCGTGAGAAGCACCGATAATCACATGCAAGCCGGGATAACCGATGGAGTTTCGAACCTGTTCAAAGGCTCTGCCCGAGGCAAACATGGCAAAACTGGAAGCAAAAGGCACCTTACCTGCCGCCGCCAGGCCGGCAGCCACGCTCATCATATTTCCTTCGGCAATGCCGCAGTCGAAAAAGCGCAGCGGGAAGACCTTTTTGAAGTTGCCCGATTTGGTGGCACCCGCAAGGTCGGCATCCAGCACCACGATTTCTTTGTGTTCCTTCCCCAGTTCCACCAGGGTATCGCCATAGGCCTCTCTTGTGGCCTTTTTGATAATTTCTCTCATGGATTTTCTCCTCCCCTGCTTAGTTTTCCAGTTCGGCCAGATGGGCCTTCAATTCTGCCATACCGGCTTCATACTGCTCGGTATTGGGAGCCACCCCATGCCAGGAGGCCTGATTTTCCATAAAGCTGACGCCCTTGCCCTTCACAGTCTTCATAATGATAGCAGAAGGGCATCCTTTGTTGGCCTTGAAATTATTGATTGCTTCGGCAATCTCTTCAAAATTATGGCCATCGATCACCTGAACATAAAAGCCGAAGGCTTCGAATTTCTTATCAATGGGATAAGGAGAGTTGACCTCTTCGATGGCACCGTCGATCTGCAGACCGTTATTGTCCACAATCACACAAAGATGCTCCAGATTATGATGGCCGGCCAACATAGCAGCTTCCCAAACCTGACCTTCCTGGATCTCACCGTCGCCGCAGACGGTATAAACATCCCAAAGGGCACCATCCATTTTTCCGGCCAAAGCCATTCCCACAGCCGTGGAAATGCCCTGTCCCAAAGAACCGGTGGACATATCCACCCCGGGAATACTTTTCATGTCCGGGTGACCCTGCAAAAGGGCACCCAGTTTCCGAAGTTGGATCAGTTCCTGGGTGGGGAAAAAGCCCCGATAAGCCAGTGCCGCATACAAGGCAGGACAGGTGTGGCCCTTGGAAAGGACAAACCGATCCCGATCAGGCTTTTTAGGATCAGAAGGATCCACATCCATGGCCTCAAAATAGAGATAGGTCATCAGATCGGCGATGGAAAGGCTGCCGCCCGGATGGCCGCATTTTGCTGCGTGCACTTCATTCATAATCTCCATCCGCAGTTTGGTGGAGATAACCTCCAACTGTTTTTTCAGATTGGGATTCAACATAAACGGATTCTCCTTTATCTTTACCGCTCCTTGTTGTCGGCGGATTTTTCACAAATTAAAAGATATGATCCAGATATTCGATCAGATCGGCAACCGCTCCATCCTCACAAGGGCCAAAACTCCGTTCACAGAGAGCCTTGAGATCTTCGGGAGCGCCTGCAGGGGCGAAACTGTGGGCAAAGCGCCGCAGCATTGGTTCGTCATTATAATAATCTCCCATCACGAAAACCCGATCTTCCGGAAGAGAGAGAAGATTCATCAGCATTTCAATCCCCGTTGCTTTGTTGGCACCTTTGGGCAGCACCTCATAAAGATAAGGGGAAGAGGAAACCATTTCCAGACTCTCGTGTTCCGGCCAGGTTTCTTTGCAAAAGGCCACCAGTTTTTGACTTTCTTCTCTGGGGTTGCAAAACAAGATCTTGTTGGTGTTTTCCGGGAAAGGAGCAAAGGCCCGCTCAGGGCCGCCGATCCCAAAAGTATCCTGCACCCATTGGCAAAAAGGGGTGGTGCTATAATAAAACACCTCTTCCCCGGCCATCACCTTGATGGCTGTTTTGGGGAAAGCCTCCATCACACGGCAGGCCACGTCCCAGGCCTCTTTGGGCAGATTCACAGCAGCACAAACCTGTTCCTTTTGATAATCATAAAGCAGGGTGCCGTTTGCCATCACACAAGGTGCCGACGGAAAAAGTTCCGGAAATAAAAAACGGGCATTGGGCACACTTCGCCCGGTAGCAAGGGTGAAAAGGCCTCCATTTTTCTTAAAATAAGAAACCGCTTCGATATTTCGGGGCGGAACGGTGCCGACTTTTCCGTTATAAATGGTGCCGTCCACATCGCAGGCAAGCAACACATTTTCAAACTTCCCGGGCAAAAAAATTCCCCCTCTTTCGGGGATCAGATTCTTCCCCCTGTTTTTCGCAATTTTTCCAAAAAGGAGCAGAACCAATCGGGCAGCGGTGCTTCAAACGAGAGATATTCCCCGCTTCTTGGATGAACAAACCCCAATTTTGAAGCGTGAAGACACTGGCCGTTCAGTTCGGTGATACATTTTTTCGGGCCATAGACCGGATCTCCTGCCAACGGATGCCCCAAAGAGGCAAGATGGACACGGATCTGATGGGTTCTTCCCGTTTCCAGTTTGCAAGAAACATAAGAAAATCCACCGATCTCTTCCAACACTTTCAGATGGGTGGTGGCCTCTCTTCCTTCCCCTGCCGGACAAACGGCCATCTTTTTGCGGTCATTCTTGCTGCGACCGATATTTTTACAAATTGTCATTTCCTCTTCGGGAAATTTTCCATAGGCGATACAACGGTATTCCCGATCAAAATCATGTTCCTTGATTCGTTCGGCCAAGCGCTGATGGGTGAAATCGTTTTTCGCCACCAGCAAAAGGCCGCTGGTATCCTTATCGATTCGATGGACAATTCCGGGGCGCTGCACCCCACCGATACCGCTCAAACTTTCCTTGCAATGATAAAGAAGGGCATTGACCAACGTTTGATCCGGATGGCCTGCCGCCGGATGGACAACCATCCCCTTGGGTTTGTTGACCACCAG
>JAFQMB010000157.1 GCA_017421095.1 Oscillospiraceae bacterium | reverse complement strand
GGCAACCTCTTCCTGGTCGTCTGTGGTATAAGCAAAGATCACATTGGTTTCCATCAAAGAGCCAACAAGCTGGTCGGAATTAGCCAAAAGCAGTTCCTTCACCGAAAGCACCCCCTGCAGATGCCGCTGATCATCGGTGACATAACAGGTATAGATGGTTTCTTTGTCGGGGCCGTAGCTTCGGATATATGCAAAGGCCTGAGCGATGGTCATGTTGGCTTTCAAGTCCACAAACTCGGTGGTCAGAACGCTGCCGGCGCTCTCTTCGGGATAGCGCATCAGCTGGTTGATCAAACTGCGTTCTTCCGAAGAAACCGCCCGCAAAACCCGTTTTACCACGCTGGCAGGCAGCTCTTCAATCAGGTCGGCCACGTCGTCCATATAAAGTTCGTCCAACACAAAAGAAAGCTCCTTATCGCTGAACACCGAGATCAGCCGTTCCTGGGTTTCGGGCTCCAGATAGGCAAAGGCAGCGGCGGCTGTTTCTTTGGGCAGCAGCCGATAAACCAGCAAAAGATGCTCATCTTTCAATTCATCAAACAGGTCGGCAATATCCACCTCGTTTGACTCCTGCAAAATGGCTCTGACCTCAAAAAACTTTTTTTCTTCGATCAGTTCCAAAAGACGCTGGGTCTGATTTTCCTGCAACATAAAACCCCTCCTGTTTTGTTATCTGCAGGAGGGGGAAGGGGGAATCACTTTGTGACATTACCAAGCGAAAAAGAAGACTCCGCAACCAAAAGGAAGCATTGCCCCGACCTGAAGACCGATTTTATATTCTCTGCAACTTCGAGGAACACTACTATCCATCTCAGAGGTCACTTCCTTTCAAAGGTCAAATCTCATCAATTTATTATATCCTGCAAACGACTTTGATGCAAGGATTTTCTTTTGAAAAGAAAGGAAATTTGCAGTTCTGGGATATCGGAATCTTTTTTGATTGAAAACAGAAAAAGAGCCGGGAAAAAGGAAGAGGAAAGAGAAGTCTTGCCAAAAAAGCGGAAGTGTGCTATGATTTTTTGGAAAGAAGCAAACAGGCAGGTGACAGCTTTTGTATAATTTTTTTGCTACAAAAGAGATGCGGCAGGGAACAACTTTCACCCTGACCGGCGCGGATCACAACCACATCAAAAATGTGTTGCGGATGAAAAAAGAGGATCGGGTGCTGGTGAGTTGTGAGGGATTGAGTCATCTTTGCAGCATTTGCAGTCTGGATGAGGAAAAAACGCTTTTGCAGATTTTGGAAGAGAACCATCAAAACACCGAACTGCCTGTTTCCATCACTCTTTTTCAGGGGTTGCCCAAGGCCGATAAAATGGAATGGATTTTGCAAAAAACAGTGGAATTAGGAGTTTCATCGGTTGTGCCGGTCGAGATGAACCGCTGTGTGGTCAAACTGGATCCCAAAAAGAAAGGGAGCAAGCAGATCCGCTGGCAGGCCATCGCCGAAGCGGCCGCCAAACAAAGCAAACGAAGCCTGATTCCCCGGGTTGCAGAGCCGATTTCCTTTTCTGCCGCCCTTTCTTTTGCAAAAGAGATGGATTTATTTTTGGTGCCGTATGAAAACAAAGAGGGAATGAAAGCCACAAAAGAGGCCCTTTCTCAAATTCAGCCGGGAATGAAAATCGGAATTCTGATTGGGCCGGAAGGGGGCTTCGATCCCAAAGAAATCGAAGAAACTTTGGCAGTAGGAGGAATCCCCATTTCCCTGGGCAGAAGAATCCTGCGAACCGAAACCGCTGCCATCACCGCCGTGGGGATGTGTATGCTGCAGATTGAATCCATGCCGGAAGCATAAAAGAAAAAAGACCGCGTTTTCCCGAAAGAAAAGGGAAGAGGCGGTCTTTTGGTTTATTTGCTGTGTGCTTCGATCCAGTTTTGATACCAATAGGCGGAATCTTTGGGAATGCGTTTTTGGGTTTCATAGTCCACAAAAACAATCCCAAAACGCTCGGTATAGCCAAGCTGCCATTCAAAATTATCCATAAAGGACCAAAGGAAATATCCCTCCAGGTCCACTCCGTCATCGGCCGCCTTTTCCAATTGGGTCAGATAGCGATGAAGGAAATCGATGCGGTTGGGGTCATGAACCTGCCCGTCCAGCGAGATGCAGTCATGGGCAGACATTCCGTTTTCGGTGATGATCACCGGCAGATGATAACGTTCATAAAGGAAACGGGGTCCCCAGCGCAGACATTCGGGGGTTACCGGCCATTGGACAGCGGTTTTGGGAAAACCGGCAGCCCGTTCGGGGCAAAGGGCGTTTCCTGCTTCATCTATGGTGATCTGATGGCCGTTATAGATGTTCTGGCCGTAAAAATCAATGGGCTGACTGATGAGTGCCATATCTTTTTCGGTAATCTCAGGCAGATAGTCTTTGTATTTTTCCAGCCCGTCTTCGGGATATTTTCCCAAAACAACCGGATCGCTCCACCAGCTGACATTCCACATCACATCCGGGCTTAGATCGGGGCAGGCAAAAAAGCGTTTGCGCACCGCTTCGATATTTTCGGGGGTCTCTTTTTCGGGATAGTCGGCATTACAGGTGGGGGCATAGCCAATGCGGATGGGCTGTTTGGCCGCTTTTCGCATTTGGATGACCGCTTTTCCATGAGCCTTGAGCACATTGTGGCACATTTTGAAAATATCCCGATAGAAGAGTTTCAAACCGGGCGCGTGGACGCCGGAAAGATAGCCCAGACCGATGAAGCATTGGGGTTCGTTGAAGGTGATGAAGTGTTTTACCCGATCGGAATAGGTTTGAACAACAAAGGCGGCATAATCGGCAAACCAATTGACGCTTTCGTCGTTCAGCCAGCCGCCTTTTTGATACAACGCATAAGGATAATCCCAATGAAAGAGGGTGATATAGGGCTCGATGCCGCAGGCAAGCAGTTCGTCGATCAGATCGGAATAAAACTGCACGCCCTTTTGATTGGGCTGACCTGTTCCCTCGGGAAAGAGTCTGGTCCAGCTGATGGAAAAACGGTAGGCTTTGATGCCCAAAGATTGCATCAAACGAATGTCTTCTTTATAGCGATGATAGTGATCGCAGGCCACATCTCCGTTATGCCCGCAGGCCACCCGATTCGGCTCGTGGCAGAAAACATCCCAAACGCTTTCGCCTCGACCGTCTTCTTTTGCAGCCCCCTCCACCTGATAAGAGGCGGTGGCGGTTCCCCAGACAAAATCCTTTTTGAATCCCATAGCGGTCACCCTTTCTTTCCAAGAGATCTTGTTGCTATCAAGATACCACAGAGCGAGGATTTTTGCAATCTTTGGCAGAAAATAAGAAAATCCGCGTTGCCCGAAAGTGAAAACAGCCGTTTATGAGAGGAGAATCTCTCATAAAAAGAACAGCCGCCCGCTTTGGGCAGCTGTGGCAAAAATAAAATCAGCGGTGGTCGGCTTCCTTTTTCATCTCCATATAAGGGATAACCGTATAGCCGGATTTTTGATATAGATTGACGGCCCTTTCGTTTTCGGCCTCAACCTCCAGCCGAAACACCGATCCCGGATATTTGCTTTCAATTTCCTTCAAAAAGCGGTTCCCGATGCCATGCCCCCGAGATTCGTTTTTGACATACAGATCCTCAATCCAAATACAGGGTTTCCCAAACTCTGTGGAGAAACTTTTGGCGATCATGGCATACCCCTGAAGCCCGTCAGTATTTTCAAACACATATCCCTCCAGATAAGGAGAGTTTGCGACACAGTGATTGATGTCGGCTTCAAATATTTCTTCCGAGCCGTTGGTGAAAACCGCAGGGGAGGAATAAAAGGCTCGCATCATTTCCATCACCTGCTTTTTGTCTTTTTCTTCCATCTTTCTGATCATACAGTGCAACTTTTCTTTCCTCCTGAACAGGGATTTTCCAAGCAGATTGTAAAAAATGGTTATTATTCCAACCAACTACCTTTTGGATTGTCAGTAAGACCTAATAAGTAGTCAGTCGACACTTTATAGAATTTTGCCAATGCTATCAGATGATGAGGCTTCATTTCATTTTGGCCTTTTTCATAGCGCATATACTGTTGTTTTTTGCATCCAAGAATACAACCTACTTGTTCTTGTGTTAATTTTTTTGTTTCTCTTAATTGTTTCAATTTTATAATATAGTCCATAATAAATTATCCTCATTCTTGTTCATCGAAGCGTCCTTTTTTGGGGTTTGTTGAAAGTCCAAGCAAATAGTCAGCAGTTATATCGAAAAATATACATATTTTTCTTATTTGCTCAATGTTTGGTTCTATTACTCCTCTTTCATATTTGCTTTCATTTGATTGTGATGTATTCAAAACTTTAGATAGTTCTGTTTGATTGATCCCTTTGTTTTTTCTTAATTTCTGCAGTATTTCATAATATTCCATATTAGTCATCTCCGTGCGGGATACTTGTTATTATTTTTGCTTGACCTTATATTTGATGAATTGGGTATCTTTATTGATTGTCTTCTTCGATTTGTTTATCAAAACGGCTCATATTAGGTGTGGTCGAAAGACCTAAAATATAATCGGCGGTAACATTATAATACACACATAATTTTGCAAAATGCCGCAAGGGTAAATCTCTTTTGTTGTTTTCATATTGTGCATAGTATGATTGTGATGTGCCTAAGAAATTTGCTATTTCAGTTTGCGTTTTTCCGTTATCTTTTCTTAATTTTTTTATTCGCTTAGATACAACCATTAATGTTCCTAATTCGTATTTACTTATTGCTGCTTGTTGGATATTTAGAATTTCACCTAATTTTACTTGTGATAAATCTTTATCTTGACGCAAATCTCCTAACCTTTGGTTAAATTCCATAATCGAACACCCCCTCCTGTTTTTGTTCACTTACCATCTTTTTCATTATACCATTAAAAGAAAATCACCGCAACTTGTATCAAAGTTGCGGTGATTCTTTGTATAAGGACTATAAAAAAGATATTTTTGCCGTTTTTACGTATGAATTCGAACTCTCGCGTTTTTAAAAGAGTATTCAATTAATAGTTTTTCATCAAATGAATCCATTCCGAGCTGTGAGCATCAATTAAGACAGTTGACATTAGTATCATGAAATGGTACGCTTTTGGCTCTTATACAATTCCCATTGCGATCTCAACAACCAGTGCCACGATTACCACCAGTGCCGAGATGATAAAACCGTGGATCATCGGACGAATACCGGCTTTCTTCATGCTTGAGAAGGATGTGTTCAAACCGATGGCTGCCAATGCACATACCATAAGGAATTTGCTCGCACTCTTGGTGCCGGATACAACAGCCGTAGGAATCGGGAATATACTTGCTACAATGGACATAGCAAGGAAGCCAAGGATAAACCAAGGGAATATTTTTGTAATGCTG
>JAFQMB010000156.1 GCA_017421095.1 Oscillospiraceae bacterium | reverse complement strand
TGATGCTGGTTAGTTTATCGGCAAAGGGATCCAGAACACGGCCTAATGCAGTCACCTGATTACATCTTCTGGCGATAAACCCATCCAAAAGGTCTGTTGCCCCCGAAACAATCACCACAGCGGCGGCTGTGACATAGAGTCTGGAATTTTCGGCTGCCAGCGCAAAGATCACCACAAAAACAGGAATTAAAGCAAACCGAATATAGGAGAGAATGTTCGGAATGGTGAACGCCTGACCCTTAAACTGTTTTAAGTCCATAAAAACTGCACCTCTTATGTTTTGGTGTTATTCATCCCACCGGACAGTAACACCGGATTTCAAAAGTCGACCGGAAGCATTGATTTGATCGATGATCTCTTTTGCGTTCTTTCCTTTTGCAGGAATGGGAACAAACGCCTCTTCCCGAATCAACGGAATCACTTCAAAGTTTGTGAAATCAAATCCATCAGCTGTTTTCTTGATGATAACCTGAATCAAAGCTGCCTCCCGGAAGGTGTTTTCCGTATCGGCACCGTGACACAAATCACCGAGAGAATAAAAGATTCCTCTGCCCAAATCGGTATAAGCGATTCCCTGAACCAAATGGGGATGACTTCCGATGATCAAATCCGCCCCCATATTGGAAGCTACTTTGGCGTATTTCTCCTGCACGGAAGCAATATCGGTGGAATCAGTCTTGCCCCAGTGGAAATTGACGATGATGATCTTTGCCCCGTTTTTATTGGCCGCCTCAATATCCAAACGAATGATGCTATCCAAAGAAGGGGTGGTGGAAACGATGTTATAACTGATCAGTGCCAGCTTCCCCATTTTGGTGTTTATCATAATGGACTTTTGGTCATAATAACTGTGGATACCGGCATTTTCAAACACACGGTCTGTTTCTTCCAGGCCGGCGGCGAGAAAATCGTCATTGTGTTCGGTGTTGAGGGCAACGCCGTCAATCCCACAGCGCGCCATCAAGTCGGCATATTCAAACAGGCCGTTATACCCGTCATCCTTTCCGCCGGATGCATTGGTCAGATTTCCTTCATAGGTGACCAGCGTCAAATCGTCGTATAAAAAATAAGGCAGACAGTATAAGAAGGGGTAATAGGGATTTTCTTTGTTGGCAGCATAAGCAGCATTGAAGCCGCCCTGCCAATCGTTTTGTTTGTTCCCCAAAAAAGTGTTTCCACCAAAGGTGATGACCATGGTGTTTTCATCCGTTTCAGGAGAAGTTTGTGACAAAAAGAGAAGCCTTGGTGTTTCGGATGCCACAAAAGAAGAAAAGACTCTGGCGTCATAGGTGATTTGGCTGCATTCGGGCATCTCTGCCACAATGCTTTTCGCCACTGATATCCGATTCAAAAAAACCTGTTCTGTGTTTTTGCCGACAGGCTGGGAAAAGACGGAAAAGGCATTTGCCAATGCTTCAAGATAAGAGGCGGTTTCTGCCGCCCCGTCTTCCTTTTTGAAATATCCGTTGAATAACCCGGAAAAGGCGGTAAGATCTTTGGAAAATTGCTGAAAGGCGGCTACTTCTTCTCCGTCAGAAGAGATATAAGCAATCACCGCTTTGTTGACGGCATCGTCAGTTAACCGCTGCAGATAATATTGATATTGCCAAATGTCGTGATATTGGGTAATGTCCAGATTCGGATCGGAAAAATCGGGGGCTTTCCCCACACCATCACATCCGCAGAAAACAGAAAGCAACAAAGCAGCAACGAGCAAAGTTGCAAAAATTCGTTTCAGATACCTCAATGCTTCCCTGCTCCTTTCGCGGCATAATTCAAATCTCATTATATCTTTCTGTGTTCAAAAAGTCAACGAATGATCGGGGAATTTGGTAGATTTTCGGAAAGGAGAAACCGCTGATGATAAGGCGTTGGAAAAAGGTGTTGATTGCTGTTTTGCTTATGGCAGGACTTCTGACCCTTCGGGTGGGAAAAATCACCTTATCCCCTGATTTTCCGCTGGCTGCAAGCAGGATGGAATATCATTTACAACTCCTTTCGGAGCGAGGTGATATTCTAGACCGAAACGGAGAAAAACTGATAAATGAAACAGAAGAATTTCTTTATCTTTTGCTGCCGCGCGATTCATCGGCAGAATCGTTGCTTGCAAGCGGAATTCCCTTTTCTTATGACGATCTGATGTCGGCATACGCATCCTTTCGTCCGGCGATTGCAAGAAGTAAAATTCTTTTTCCGAAAACGCCGGATGTGACCGTTTATCCTTCATTTATCCGGTATCAAAAAGACCAGATCGCAGCGCAGTTGATCGGATATTTGGATGAAACGGGCCATGGGATTTCCGGCCTTGAATATTATCTGAATGATCTGCTTTATCAGGGCGGCAATCAGATCGCATTGTCCTATCAGGCAAACGCTCTGGGCGGCCTTCGGATGGATCAAAACCCCATCATCGAACAAACCCTCGGGAAATCCTCTGTGACGCTGACGCTGGATAAAAATATGCAAAAGAAAGCAGAAGAATTGTTGAAAGAAGCAGGTGTCACGGGATGTGTTGTTGTTTCCGACTGCAAAACAGGAGAACTGCTTGCGCTGGCAAGTGCGCCAACCTTTTCTCCCCTTTTCCTTTCGGAAGCCCTTGCATCTGAAGACGGGCCGTTTCAGCAACGGTATTTTCAAGCCTATGATGCCGGCAGTATTTTCAAACTGGTCACCGCGGCAGCCGCTTTGGAAATGGGTTATAACGAAGAAGAAACGGGTTACTGCGGAAGTTATTACGAATCAAACGGGCAGCGAATTGCCTGCTCCAACCGATATGGACACGGAACCCTCACCATGGAAGAGGCGTTTGCCAGTTCCTGTAACCCGTATTTTTGTGCTTTAGCCGAAAAAGTCGGTGCAAAGAAACTCTTGTCTATGGCGCAGGCCTGCTCTTTGGGGCAATATTCCGAACTTTTACCGGGTTTTTCTGCCGCTGCG